>JAXDMB010000338.1:0-7911 GCA_034666325.1 Vulcanimicrobiota bacterium | reverse complement strand
CGCGTTCACCCGCATCGGAAGCCCGGCCGGGTTCGCGGAGCACGAGAGCGACGCGCTCGCGTACGTCGGCGCGCTCTTGGGCGGAGCGTGGGGCAAGGTCCTCACCGTGACGGTGCTCGTGTCGCTGGCCGCGTCGCTGCAGACCACGCTGGTGTACCTCACGCGCAGCGTCTACGCGATGGGGCGCGACGGGCTGCTGCCGCGAGTGCTCGGCCGGCTCGACGCCCGGGCGGAGCCGGCTGCCTCGATCGTCCTCATCACCGCGCTCTCGTCGGTGTTCGCGCTGGCCGCCGGGCTGTCGCCGACCGCCAAGGGGGCGTTCGAGTTCGCGCTCCAGGGCACGTCGTGGTTCCTGGGCGTCCTGTTCGTCATGAGCGCCGCCGCGGCGGTCCGCGTGTTTCTGCGGGAGCCCGCCGCGCGCTGGACGGGGGTGCTCATGCCCGGCGCCGCGGCGGTCGTGCTGGGCGCCATTCTGCTGATAGCGCTCAATGGAGACGACCCGCGGACCAGGGGTTTTATCGCCGCCTCCGCAATCATCGGGCTTCCCCTGGCGCTTTGGCGCGGACGAGTCGTCCGCCGGGGCGTTTGAAGCAGGGGGCAGGTCCATTACCGGGAGTCGCTTTTGAACGACAAAGAAATCGTTTTGACCCGCGACGGGCTCAAGAAGCTCGAGGACGAGCTCGACGAGCTCAAGTCGGTCCATCGCCGCGAGGTCAACGAACGCATCCGACAAGCCAAAGAGTTCGGCGACATCTCCGAAAATGCCGAGTACGAAGACGCGAAGCAGGAGCAGGCGTTCGTCGAAGGACGCATCCTCAAGCTCGAGACGATGATCCGCAACGCGCGCGTCATCGACGCGTCCGACTATGTCGCGGACGAAGTCCATCTCGGCGCGACCATCAAGGTCAAGGAGACGAGCTCGGGGACTTCGCACGAGTTCACGATCGTCGGTTCCGCGGAAGCCGATCCGAAGAACGCGCGGCTCTCGAACGAGTCGCCGCTCGGCCGCGCGCTCATGGGCCGCAAGAAAGGCGAGACGGTCGACGTCACCACGCCGCGCGGCCAGATGAAGTACAAGATCGAGTCGATCAACAAGGACCCCAAGAAAACGAAAAAGGCCTCCTAGGCGCGCGCCATGTCTGAACTCGTAGCAGCGCGGCGCGCGCATCTCGCCGCGCTGCGCGAGCGCGGCGTGGACCCGTTCACCGCGACGCGGTACGACGTCACCGCGCACGCCGCCGATCTGGCGGCGAAATACGCGGACCTCGCCGAGCAAGGACGCGCGGATACCGAAACGTGGTCGGTGGCCGGTCGCATCATGGCCGTCCGCGGCCAGGGCGGCGTGATCTTCTTCGACCTGCACGACCGCACGGGGCGCTTCCAGCTGTTCGTGCGCAAGAACGACGTGGGCGACGCGGCGTTCGCGGTCGCGAAGGAGATCGAGCGCGGCGACATCGCCGGCGCGACGGGCTTCGTGTTCCGCACGAAGGCCGGCGATCTGTCGCTGTACGTGCAGTCGTTCGAGGTGATCGGCAAGTCGCTGCAGCCGCTGCCCGACAAGTGGCACGGGCTGCAGGACAAAGAGAAGCGCTACCGCCGCCGGTACGTCGACCTCACGGTGAACCCGCACGTGCGCGACGTGATGATCCTGCGCTCGAAGATCGTCTCGGAGATGCGCCGCTTCATCGACGCGCAGGGGTTTTACGAAGTCGAGACGCCGGTGCTGCTCAGCATCGCCGGCGGCGCGTCGGCGCGCCCGTTCCTCACGCACTCGAACGCGCTCGACATCCCGCTCAAGCTGCGCATCGCGACGGAGCTCTATCTCAAGCGGCTGATCGTCGGCGGCATGGAGCGCGTGTACGAGATCGGCCGCACGTTCCGCAACGAGGGCATCGACCACACGCACAACCCCGAGTTCACCATGCTCGAGCTGTACGCGGCGTACTGGGACGTGCAGGACATGATGCGCTTCAACGAAGAGCTCATGGCGCACCTCGCGCGCACCGTGCACGGCAGCGAGACGTTCCTGCACGGCGAGGACGCGATCTCGTTCGCGAAGCCGTTCCGCCGCATCGGCTATCTCGAGGCGTTCAAGGAGCACGGCGGCGTCGAGCGCGAGCAGGTGCTCGATCCCGACGCGGCCTTGGCGCTGCTGCGCCAATTCGGCATCCCCGACTCGCCGACGCACGCGCACGCGCTCGACAAGCTCTTCGAGCGGATCGTCGAGCCGCATCTGCTGCAGCCGACGTTCGTGTACGGCTATCCGGTCGTGCTGTCGCCGCTCGCCAAGCGAATGAAGGACGATCCCGAGCTCACCCAGCGCTACGAGCTGTTCGCCGCGCACATGGAGCTGTCGAACGCCTTCACGGAGCTCAACGATCCCGACGATCAGCGCAAGCGCTTCGAGCTGCAGATCGCGGAGCGCGCCGCCGGCGACGACGAGATCCCGCCGCCCGACTGGGACTTCGTGACCGCGCTCGAGTACGGCATGCCGCCCACGGCGGGCATCGGCATCGGCGTCGACCGGCTGGTGATGATGCTGACGAACAACGCGTCCATCCGCGACGTCTTGCTGTTCCCGCTGCAGCGGCCGCTCGCGCCGGACGCGCGCGAGGAGGACGAGGACGAGGAGTCCGCGCCGACCGCGTGAGCAGCGGCGACTTTCTCGAAACCGAGCGCCTCGTGCTGCGCGACAAGCGGCCGGGCGATCTCGATTTCATCGCGTCGCTGTTCGCCGACTCGGCGGTGATGCGGTTCATCGGCGACGGCAGCACGTACGGGCGCGACGAGGTCGAAGCGCGTTTCGCGCGCGTCCTCGCGATCGAGAACGAGCCGGCGCACGAGCGGTGGGACGCGTTCAAGATCGTCGAGCGCAAAGAAGACCGCGCGCCCGTCGGCCAAGCCGGGATGCTGCGCTGCGAGATCGACGGCGCCGCCGAGGTGGAGATCGGCTGGTGGCTCGCGCCGTGGGCGTGGGGCCACGGCTACGCGACGGAGGCGGCGTCCGCATTGCGCGACTACGCCTTCGAGCGGCTGGGGCTCGAGCGGCTGAGCATCGTGCTCCTCGAGGCGAACGTCCGGTCCGTCGCGGTCGCGCGGCGCATCGGCGGCACGGATGCCGGACCGGCGCTGTATCGCGAGCGGTCGGTAACCCGCTATGTCATTCGCCGGCCCGAAGCGGCGGCGCGCGGCGAGGCCGGCTGACGGCGCAACTTTCGGCCGCCTGCGCGCAGTCGAAAAGGGTACGATGCTCAAACGCGATTTAACCTCGTCTTATCCTCGCTCGGTGCGCGACAAAGTCGCCGGGGTCGTCCAACTGGGACGCGCCATCGACAAGGGGATCGCACACGCGAACGGACTCAACGGTGAGTACAACTACGACTGTCCGATG
The DNA here is from genome assembly GCA_034666325.1 of Vulcanimicrobiota bacterium. Classification (GTDB taxonomy): domain Bacteria; phylum Vulcanimicrobiota; class Vulcanimicrobiia; order Vulcanimicrobiales; family Vulcanimicrobiaceae; genus Vulcanimicrobium. The sequence continues at coordinate 4,520 of JAXDMB010000338.1, read as the reverse complement.
GACAAGGGCGTGTTCGGATTCCTCGGGATCGACGGCAACGCGCTGCTCGACGTGATCAAGAACGCGCAGAGCGAGTCCGAGATCGAAGCGTACGTCAAGCCGTACGTGGACAAGAAAACGCCGCAGGAGATCGAGGCGTTCAACGAAGAGTTTCTCAGCCACGGACCTGCTGCGGGCAGCGATGGGGAGAAATACTTCCTCGGATTGCGAAATGAAGTCGCGCCGCAGCGCACCGACGTGACGACGTGGCCCGATCTGCTCGATCTCGACGAGAAGCGCGACGTGCCGCAGCGCGTCGGGGTGTGATCGAACGCACTGCGCGATAGCTCGCGCAACCGTGAAGAGACCGTCGCGAGGCGGTCTTTTTTCGTTTCTCGGAAACGTCTGAGAACGAGCGAGCGGACGGAACGAGACGGTCGGGGAGGCACCCGCGTTGTCCCTACCGCGGCGATTCACCGGGTGGGCTCGGACGAACGCCGACATTAAAACGCGGAGAGCAGTATATGCTCGATGACTACGGGGCCGTGCTGGGCGACCTGTTCGCACAGCCCTTCACTTCGATGTATCTCGGTGCCGTGCTGGCACACGACTACGACACCCACCGCCACTTGCTCAACGTCGGAATGCTGTGCGCTCACGTAGCGCACGCGGCCGGATTGTCGCGCGAGGAAGCGGTGGTGCTGGGACAAGCGGGTTTGTTCCACGACATCGGCAAGCTGCACATCCGGCGCCCGCTGCTCAACGCGCGTCACGATCTCAGCGAGGCGGAGTGGCGCATCCTGCGCGCGCACGCCGCGCGCGGCGAGCAGATGCTGCACGCCCAAGGCGCGAGCGCGCTCGCCGCGATCGTCCGCGGTCATCACGAACGCCTGGACGGATCCGGGTATCCCGACGGCCTGCGCGGTCTCGCCATTCCGTGGGAGACGCGGCTGCTGTCGGTGGTCGACGCGTACGACGCGATGCGCTCCGGCCGCCCGTACGCCGTCGCGATCGCGCACGACGAAGCGCTGGAGCGGCTCGTCGCCGCCGATCATCTCTACGACATCGAAGCGGTCGCGGTGCTCGCCGCGGCGCTCGGCGCGAAGCACGCCAACCGAGAGGCGCTCGCGCGCATTTCGTGAACCCGTGGCGCGTGCCGACGTACCGGCTCGTCGTCGAATACGACGGGAGCGCGTTCCACGGACTGCAATATCAGCCTGCGCTGCGCACCGTCGCCGGAACGCTCGAAGCCGCGCTGTCGAAGCTGTTCCACCAGCCGGTGAAGATCACCGCCGCCGGCCGTACCGATGCCGGCGTGCACGCAACGGGACAAGTGGTGTCGTTCACCACCGAGCGCGCGTTTCCGATCGAGCGGTTGCGCCTGGCGCTCAACGCCGGCACGCCGGGCGACCTCGCGATCCGCGAAGCGGAGGTTGTCGCGGGCGATTTTTCCGCGCGCTTCGGCGCGCGCGAGCGCGCGTACGACTATCTCATTCTCAACCGCGGCTGGGCGTCGGCGTTGTGGCGCGCGCGCGCCTGGCACGTGCCGCGCGCGATCGACGACGCGCGTTTTCTGGCTGCCGCGGAACCGCTGCTCGGCGTGCACGACTTCATCGCGTTCTGCGGCGAGCTGCCCGAGCGCGGAAACACCGTGCGCGAGCTGCGCTCGGTGACGCTTGCGCGGCGCGACGACGTGCTGCGGGTCACCGTGCGCGGAAGCGGGTTCCTGCACCGGATGGTCCGCGTGATCGTCGGCACGCTCGTGGGATGCGCGACCGGCTATCGCGACGTCGACTTCGCGCGCCGCGCGCTCGAGTCGCGCGACCGCACCGCGGCCGGCATGACGGCGCCCGCGCACGGCCTGTATCTCACCGGCGTGCGGTACGACGGCTTCGACTCGTACCGTCCCGTCGACATCGCTCCGTAGCGAACGCCGGAACTTTCGCCGCTCGGAACTGTCGCCGGACGGCTGCGGCTACAGGCTCCCGGTCAGCCTCTTGACGGCCTCGCCCGCGCCGGGCGCGGCGCCGTCGTGCGCGATCAACGCGACGCGCTCGCGCAGCGCTTGCGCGACGTCGTCGATCCCGCTTGCGGCGTCGCGCGACGCGGAGGTTGCGGTCATCAGCGTGCGCGCCGAGTCCGTGATACGGTCGTACGCCGTCTGCTGCTGCGCGACGGTCGCGTGCACGGTGTCGCTGAGCTGCTGCATCTGCGCGATCGTCGCGACGATCTGCATGTTCGACACGTTCTGCTCTTCGAGCGAGCGCGCGGCCTCGCGCATGAGCATGTTCATCTGCTCGACCGAGTTGACGATCGTGGACGAGCCCGCGGCCTGCTCCCGCGCCGCGCTGGAGATCTGCTCGATCAGCCGGTTCGCTTCCGCGACGGAGCCCGAGATGTCGGCGATCGCGCGACCCGCCACGTCGGCCATCTGCAAGCCGCTCTCGGCTTTTTTGCCCGACGCCGTGGTCGACTTGACGACCTCGTCCGTCTTCGCCTGAATGTCCTTGACGAGCATTCCGATCTCGCGCGTCGACTGCGCGGAGTTCTCCGCGAGCTTGCGCACTTCGTCCGCGACCACGGCGAAGCCGCGCCCGTGCTCGCCCGCACGCGCCGCTTCGATCGCGGCGTTGAGCGCGAGCAGGTTCGTCTGATCGGCGATCGCGTCGATCACCTCAACGATGTTGCCGATGCGCTCGGACGCCGAGCCGAGCTCCTGCATCTTCTTGACGACCGATCCGATGTCGTCGGCGATCTCGCGCGTCGACTGCACGAGCCGCTCCACCGCCACGCCGCCGTCCTTCGCTTTGCGATCCGCTTCGAGCGACAGCGTCGAGGCTTCGCGCGCGCTGCCCGCGACTTGGTTGATCGACACCGCCAGCTCGCCGATCGCGGAGCTGACGCTGTTCACGGTGTCCGCGAGGCCGCCGATGTTGTCGCTGACGAGCCGGATCGACGACACGGTCTCTTCGATCGCCGCCGACGACTCGCCGACGCCGCGCGCGAGCTCGGTCACCGCGTCGTTCGCCGCTCCGAGGCCGGCGCCGGCGTCGCCCGATGCGCTGCGCGTCTCCGCGAGCGCGTCTTCCTGGGCGCGCAGCGACGTCGCGACGCGCTCGTGCCGTTCGGCGAGCTCGTCGACCGCAGGTCCCAGCGCCGCGGCGCTGGCCGCACGCTGCCGCGCGCCGATCAGCGCCTCCACGACATCCTCGACCGCGGTGACCCCCGCGACGTCGAGCGCACCTTGCAGCGTCGCCTGCTGCACCCGCAGCGCCGCGTTCGAACGCCGGTATGCGATGAGGGATACGACGGCAGCGACGGCTGCCAAGACCGCGACGGCGGTCAGAACAATATCGAGCGAACCCATGGCCTCCCACTCCGTTGGGACCGGCGACGGCCCCCTACTGTTCGTCGTATCGGTCGACGAGTATCGTGACCTGACCGTCCTTGGCGCCGCGCAGAAACGTTACATTTCATTGACGAACGGGGCCGCCGGGCGGCAGCGGAGGACTTGCCGCTCTCACAGGCCTGCGGGGGGCTGGTCGAGCCGGGGCGCTTGGGGACCTCGCTGCGGTTGACTTCGGGTCGCCGGGACCCGTATACTGCGTAGGTTGCCGTGGGCTCCACGGCGTCCTTTTCGTTCCAACGGACCCCATGCGCACATATCAGCAGAAGACCGCAGAGACCCAGCACGATTGGTACATCGTCGACGCGACCGGGCACCGGCTCGGCACGCTCGCCGTGAAGATCGCGCGCGCTCTGTCGGGCCGCACCAAACCGACCTGGACGCCCCATATCGACGACGGCGACCACGTCGTGGTGATCAACGCTGACAAGGTCGAGCTCGCGCCGCGGAAGTGGACCCAGAAGGTCTACCACCGCCACTCCGGTTACCCGGGCGGGCTCCGCACCGAGACCGCCGCGCAGGTCCTCGACAAATATCCCGAGCGCCTGATCGAGCGCGCCGTTCGCGGCATGCTCGCCACGAACCGCATGCGCGACGTGCAGCTCGGCCGCCTCAACGTCTACGCCGGTTCGGAGCATCCGCACGCGGCACAGAAGCCGGAGCCTCTCGCGTAATGCAGCCAACCACCCCGGGTCAGGACTACTTCAACGGAACCGGCCGCCGCAAGCGCGGCATCGCGCGCGTCCGGCTCACGCTCGGCCAGGGCGTCATCACGATCAACAAGCGCGCGTATGACGAGTACTTTCCGCGGCCTTCGCTGCAGCAGATCGTGCGGCAGCCGCTGGACGTCACGCAGTCGCTTTCGCGGTTCAACGTGGATGTGAAGTGCGAGGGTGGCGGGGTCTCCGGTCAGGCCGGGGCGGTTCGGCATGGCATTGCTCGCGCGTTGCTCGAGATGGATGAGTCGCTTCGCGAGCCTCTTCGCCGCAATGGGTTGCTTACGCGCGATCCGCGTGAGAAAGAGTCGAAGAAGTACGGGCGTAAGAAGGCTCGTAAGCGGTTCCAGTTCTCTAAGCGGTAGGGGTTCGTGGCGGTGTCGCGGGACGCGGCATCACCCTGACGGACACGCAAGGCC
>JAXDMB010000337.1:0-13768 GCA_034666325.1 Vulcanimicrobiota bacterium | reverse complement strand
CGGGCGCGCAGGATTTTCTCACCAAACCGTTCGACAACCGCGAGCTCGTCGCGCGACTCGAACAGCAGATGCGCTGGCGCAAAGTGCTCGCTGAGGTGCCCGCGCCCGTGCGCCGGCCGGTGCCGATCGACGACGTCGACCGCGAGGCGCTCTCGCACTACCTGCGCGAAGCGGAGATGTGGGAGAGCCGCACGGAATACGCGCGCGCCGCGCGCACCTACCGCAGCGCCGCGGAGGAAGCGGCGCGCATGGGGCACGACGACTTCGCGAACAAGCTCACGCGGCTGGCCGGCAAGATGCACCTCACGTCGGCCGAGCACGCGACCGACGCGCGCGCCTCGCGCAACGCCTATCTCGACGCGGCGCGGTGTTTCATCAGCGCCGGAAACCTGCACCTCGCGGAGCGGTCGATCGACTTCGCGCAGTCCGTGGACGACGCTGAACCGGCCTGATGGCGTCCGCGGCTATGACGCGGGCGGCTCTTGCAGGCGTTCCCTGAGGATGCGCTGCGCGGCGTGCAGCGTCGCGAAGCGCTCCGCCGCGCGCGCGTAGATCGCTTCGGTGATCGCGTCGAGCGCTTCGGGCGGGATGTCCGGGGCGTGCTGCGCGATCACGACCGGAATCGCGTCGCGAATCGAGCGCAGCGCGTCGTCCGTGGTTTCGGTGAGCTGCGCCGCGAGATCGTCGAGCGCGTGCGCGAGGCGCGCCGCGAGCGCGCGCCCGAGCTCTTGCGTCGACTTCGCGAAGATTTCCGGCAGACCGTCGATCTGCCGCTGCAGCTGCTCGAGCGACGCGCGGGAGACGACGACCATCTCCTCGTTGGATTCCATCACGCGTTGTCGTGCAGCGCCGCGCCGATTCCCTTTCGCGGCCTCAGGACCGCTCCGCATCCGCGAGCAGGCGCCGCATCTCCGCGTGGATCGCGCCGTTCGAGCCGAGGATCGCGCCGGTCGGAAGGTGCAGCGCGGCGCCGTCGATCGCCGTCGCGCGGCCGCCCGCTTCTTCGATCAGCAGCGCCCCCGCCGCGATGTCCCACGGGCTCAGCTCCCACTCCCAGAACGCGTCGTAAACGCCCGCGGCGACGAAGGCGAGATCGAGCGCCGCGCTGCCGTCGCGGCGCACCGCCTGCGCGTGGTTCGAAAGGTGCGCGAAGTGCGGGCCGTTGCGTGCGTAGCGCGCCGGGTTGAACCCCGTGCACACGAGCGCGTCCGTGACGCGGCCGGTCGCGGACACGCGGATCGGCTTGCCGTTGCGCGTCGCGCCCGCGCCGCGGCGCGCGGTGAAGAGCTCGCCGAGAACCGGAGCGTACACCGCTCCCGCTTGGACGACGCCGCCACGCTCGTACGCGATCGACACGCAGAACAGCGGGTACCGGTGCGCGTAGTTCGTCGTCCCGTCGAGCGGGTCGGCGATGAACCGCTCGTCGTTGGTGCCGGCGTGCGCGCCGCTCTCCTCACCGAGAATCGCCGCCGCGGGGAACGCTTCGCGGATCCGGCGCACGATCAGCGCCTCGCTGGCGCGGTCGGCGTCCGTCACGAGATCGTGCGGGCGTTTCTCGGCGACGTCGCGCGGCTCGTCGAGCCGCTCGCGCAAGAGCGCGCCGGCATCCTGCGCGAGCGCGGTGATGAACGCGAGCGGGTCCAACGCTGTTCTCCTCGGAAAGCGGGCGGAAATGAGGAAACCCCCTTCCGGCTTGCGCGACCGCGTCCTCGCGGCGATCGAGATTCCGGCGCTCGGCATATGGCTCGGCGCACTCGCCGGGTTCGCGTTCGTGTCGGCGCCGCTCGCGTTTCACATCGTCGCACCGCTCGACGCCGGGCACTTCGCCGCGCTCACGGCACAATCGATCGGGGCGCTCACCGTGTGGGGCTACGTGCTGGGCGGCCTCGCGATCGTCGCCGGGCTGCTGCGCGCCGTCACCGCGGGCGACCGCACCTGGGACTTCGCGCGCGCCGCGCTGATCGGCGTCGCGCTCGGCCTGGCGACGTACGAACAGCGCGCGGTCGTTCCCGAGATGGCCGCGGCGAGCGACGTGCGCAGCCCCGCCTACCATGCGCTGCACCAGCGCTCGACGCAAGTCTACGGCGGCGTGGCGCTGCTGGTGTTCGTCGCGCTGGTGGCTGCGGCCGCGCGGCGCGACGACGACTGACCGGCGCCGTTGCCCGCTAGGGCAGCGTCACGTAGAGGCTGTACTGCACCGTCGCCGTGTACACGCCGGCGGGCTGCGCGTTCGGAACGTTGATCGTGAGGTTGATGCAGTGCTGCTGCGACTGATTCACCGCGCCCGCCCACGTCTTCTCGCCGCCCGGGCCTTGGTTCCAGTACGGTGTGTAGAGCGCGGAGAAGTCGGGCACCGCCCACGACAGCGAGCTGATGGTCGGGTAGTTCTGGATCGGATACGTCCCCGAGTTCGCTCCGCCGGTCTTGGTGGTGTTGTATCCCCAGTCCATGAGGTTGTAGCTGTTCGTGTAGTACGTGAAGATCTCGAACGCGCACGGCACGATCGTCGTGCCGTACGGCACCGTGTATTGGCCGCTCCCCGGCGGATGCGGGATGACGCGCAGGTAGGCTGCGTTCGGATCGGGCTTCGCGACGAATTGAACCGGCACCGTCGGCGTCGGCTGTGCGTTCGCCTGCGCGATCATCACGGGGTCCGCCGCGAACGGAACGTCGGACGTCGTGCCGGACGACGCGACCTGCGCCGCCGGCGGGAACGGGTCGGGATACGACTTGTTCGGCGCGTACCAGCCGACCGGAGCGGGGCTGGGCGTGATCTGGATGTTGATCACGACTTCTTTGTACGCCTTGAGCCCGGTGAGCGCGTCGGCTTGCGACACGACCGTTAGGGTCGCGAGGCTCGCGAGCGCGATGAGGCCGACGATGTTGCGACGCATCAGTTTCCGATCACCGTGTAGACGATGTAGACGTTGAATTGGCTCGGCGGGATGGCGCCCGACAGCCGCAGCTGATAGTCGAAGCCTTGGACGAGATTGCCCGACGTCGGGCTGCTCCACACGACCGACATCGGCGACGGAACGCCGCCCGTGCCGGAGTAATCGATTCCGCCCAAACCGCCGCCGATCGGGTTGCCGTTGGTCTTGTTGAACGACGTCGCGGGCGTGAACGGGCTGTTGCCCGTACTCGACTGCAGCCAGTAGAGCGTCGAGAAGATCGGGTACGTCGCCGGTGCGGGCACCGGGTTGCTGCCGTTGAGATCGGTCGCGCCCTCGCCGTAGACGACGAAGCCCGCGGAATCATTGGTTTGCACTTTGATCTGCGCCGCGTATTTGTACAGGTACTGATAGCCCACGACCACGTTGCCGAAGTCGACGGTCCCGCCCTGCAGGACGGCGCTCGCGCCGGGTGCCGGCGTCGCTCCGCTGCCGAGCCCGCCGGTGGGCCCGAAGCCGCTCAGGTAGTTCGGGATCACTTGCGCTCTGACGCTGGGAAGGATCTTGTAGTTGAGCTGCGCCGACGCCGTCGTACCCGGCGGCGCGGCGGCGGCGCCGGTGTGGACGGCGGCCGCGAGAAGCACCGCCGCGGCGGCCGAAATTGCACGCTTCACGATTCGCTCCATCAATTCGCGATCAGCGTATAGGTGAGCGTGACGGTCGTCGTCGTGTTGTTGTTCACCGACAACGGGTTCACGGTGACGCGGTAGCCCATCATGTTGTCGACCGGCCTCTTTGGTACCGGCGCGACGCCGGTCCACGTCGACAGCGCCAACGTTCCCGCGGTAGGAATGACGGTTCCCGGGGCGGCGGTGATGCTCTTCGTGTAGGTGCCGCCCGCGGCAGCGGACTGCGGCGTGAGCCACGTGCTGATCTGGCCGCTCGAGGTCGACGGGTTCTGATCGGCCGACACCGACAGGCTCCAGCCGTTCGCGGAGTCGGTGTAGACCGACGCGGCGAGCGCGTCCGTGAAATTCACGGTCCCGGTGATCTGGTTGAGATTGATCACGGGCACCAAACCCGACGTGTACGTGCAGGACGGGCACACGACGACGGGCGACGCGGTGTAGAGCGCCGGCGTGTACGTCCCCGCGCCGGTCGGGATCGCGATCGTGAGCCGCGCGTCCGCCACGATGCGCGCCGTGTTGGACAAGCTGTAGATCGGCAGCGTATTGACGTTCGTCCCCACGCGCGGGTCGGGCGGCGTCGCGTTCGCGGTCGCGACGCTCGCGTCGAACTTGAACGTCGAGTTGACGTCGTAGGGGTTCTTCAGGTTGAAGAAGACGTCGAGCTTCTGTCCGACGGCGAGATTGCAGCCGGAGAGCCTGAGAAGCCCCGACGTTCCGGGTGCACCGTTCACCGCTTGCACGAGCGAGTTGATCCCGCTGCCGCTGCACTGCGCACCGGCCGCACCGGGGCCGTAGACGTTGATGGTGGCGGCGTCGACCGTCCACGGATTCGCGGTGTCGAACAGCTGACCGGACGTGTTGGCCCACGGTATCGCGATGCTCACGTCGGTGATGACGGTCGAGCCGTTGTTGTACAGCTCGTAGACGTACGCGTTGCCCTTGTTGAAGTCGGCCCAGGATCCGACGATCGGCTGGCTTCCGAACGGAACGCTCGCGATCGGCGCGGCCGGCGGATAGGACGGCGTCGCCGTGTAACCGCCGGCGTAGGTGAAGCTCGTCTGCGCCGTCGTGTTCATCACGACGAGATTCGGGCGCTTGCTCGCGTACGCGCCGGTCGACGCGACCACGCCGCCGCCGTTCGCGCCGACGACCGTCCAGTCCACCGGGTAGGATCCGACGGCCGGAGCCGCGGTGTACTTGAAGTTCACGAACAGCTTGCCGCCCGGGGGCAGCGCGTTCTGATCGGTGGTCCCCGCGCACGGCGTCGAGGCTTGCGTCGCCGCGTTGGGCGCGGTGGAGACCGCGCACAAGTCGATCAGCCACTGTCCGGGCGTACCGGTCGCGTTCGCGTTGAACACGGCGCCGTTGCTTGCCGTGACCGAGGTGACCGTCGGATAGTTGCCGGCGCCCGCCGCCGGAACGGTGAGGAGCAGCTGGCTGACGTAGTCGGGATTCGGGTCGACGCCGTTGGACGTATTGTCGAACTCGAACTGCCACGTCGCGTTCGCCAGCGCGGGCACGACGGCGGGCGACGTCGCGAAGTACATCAGCGCCGGATCGAGCGAGAAGACGCCCAGCTCGATCGAGTCGAGGTTCGACGTGCCGGCCACGGAGTTGGTCAGCGTGTTGGTGGGACCGACGTTGAACGCGGCACTGGAGCCGTAGCCCTTCACGTCGCGATAATTGCCGGTCGCGGAGATCTCCTGGAAGGGATACGACGCCAGCGAGATCGGCATCTTCAAGACGAACGTGGCGCTCTTGCCGACCGGGAGTCCGCCGGCCTTCACCGACGCGACCAGCGCGAACGCGTTCGGGCCGAGCGTACCGTCCGCGGTCGCGCCGCCCGTTCCGTTCTGGTTGTAGACCGTGTACGTCTGGGCCACGCCGTTGACCGTCGCGGACACGACGGACGGCGTCTGCACGTTCGGATCGAACGTCGGCGGCATCACGAACTCGAGGTAGTAGAGCGTTCCCGGTGCGCCGTTGTTCTGCACGGTGACCGTCGCCGTGTAGAACCCATTCGACGGTGCGGCATTCGTACCCGAGCGGTACATCGCTTGGTTATAGCGCGGCGTTCCGAGCGCGGCGGTGCTGAACGCGCCGACCTGCCAGGTGTACGAAGCGCGCGTGTTCGCGCCGACGACACCGAAGCCGTACACGTCCAATCCGTTCGTCGCGCGGTTGGTCATCGTCGCGTTGTACGTGCTGGCGGCGACGCCGTGCAGCGGCGTGATCTGCGTTTGCAGCGTGCAGGCCGTCGTGCAGTTGCCGGCCGCGACGGCGACCGTCATCGGTATGGGCAGCAGCGCGTTGGGCGGAAGCGACTGGCCCGCGACGGCGGGCGTCAGGGTGATGGTCTGCGCGTTCGGGTTTGCGATGTTCCACGTCTGGCCGATCGAGTCGGTCGTGGTCGTTACCGCGATTTGGCGGCCCAGCGACACGAAGTTGCCGGAGTCGCTGCGAATCGTCGCGGCGCTGATGCTGTCGGCGTTCCACTGCCCGTACGCCACGCCGGCGTCGTTGCGCAGCGTGGTGGTGACGTTCGTAGCTGCGCCGGCGGCAAGTGCGTTCACGTACGAGCCCGCGGGATTCGTCCACTGATACTGGCCCGAGTACGACACGATGCGGAACGACTTCGAGCCGACGACGGAAGCGGTCACCGTGTCGTAGAGCTGCGCGGTGTAGACGTTCGGCGCGAACGGCGTCTGCGTGGCGCCGAACGACGTGAAGTTTCCGGTGTTGATCGGGAACGCGAGCTGCTGCGAGCCGGTCGACGTGCTCGGCGCGGTGAACTGGAACGGTGCAGAGAACGCCTGGGGCGAGCCGAAGGTCGGGTTCGCGTCGGTCGTGGTGGAGCTCAGCACGACGCCGTTGCCGTTGCTGATGGTGAGCCGGTAGGCCCGGCCGCTCACCACGCCGCTGGCCTGATAGTAGAGGCCTTGCACCGACTGTTCCTGGACGATCCCGGCGCCGCCCGGCGAGCCGAGGAGCCCGTCCGTCGCGAACGTATCGTTGAGGCTCGTACCGTTCGTCGCGCCGTTGTACGGGATCAGCGGGCTCCAGATGATGCTCGCCGGATTGAGCGAGAACTGCTGCGTGGAGATCAGATCGTTCGTCGTCGCGTCGTAGAGCTGGACCGACTGGGTGCCGACCGAATTGGCGCCGGCCGCGGGGGTCGTGTACTGGCCGCTGAGCGTCTGCGACGTCGGAAGCACGCCGGTCGCGCCGGACACGAAGCACGACGCGTTGGCGTTGTTCTGCGAGCCTGCGGGAATCGCGAAGACGCACGGCAGCCCGTTACCGGACGTGTTGACGAACCCGAACGAGTAGAAGTGCGCCGGGTTGAGCCCCGAGGCGGACACGTACACGTCCGAGCCCGACGCGAAGTCGCTCGCGACGGTCGTCATGCCCGCGTTCGAATACAGGTTGAAGTTGAGGGAGCCGAGCACGACGGAATACGCGAGCGCTTCGTACTGAAGCGTCCCGGTGTTCTGCACCGCGATCGTCCACACGCCGGAGTACGGCGCGTCGGTTGCGCCCGCGCGCGTGGGCCCGACGCCGGTGATCGGGTCCGGCGTCGCCGCGAGCGGCGTCTGCACGGACATCTGCGCGTACCAGGGCACGTTCGCGGTGCCGTTGAGCTGCATGCAGCGTCCGCTCGCGTCGGTCGTGAACGTCGCGGAGTACACGCCCGCCCCGGCCACGTAGTTGCGCGACGACACGGTGTACGCCGTTCCGTCCGGCGGAAACACGACGTACCGGTACGTCGTCGAGGGCTTCATGTTCTGGCAGAGCCAGTACACGTTCGCGCCGTACGAGAGCGTCTGGTCGTCGAGATACGGAACCAGTGACGTCCCGGTGAGCACGATGCTGCCGCCGCTCGCGGACTGGCGGTAGCGCGCCCGGTGCTTGAGCAGATCGGTGAGCTTCGGAATCGGCGGGCGCGGGCCGCGGTAGACCGTCAGCCGGCTCAGCCCGCCGGAACGCATCGACGCGGGCATCCGCGCGAGCGCGCTCGCCGCATCGTCCCGACCGTCCACGTTCGTCGAGCGCGCCGACCCGTGCGCCGTTCGCGACTGATCGCCGAACGGGAGCGGGGGCGCGGTCGCGGCCGACGTGGTGGTACGAACGCCGCCCGCAGACCGCTGCGTCGATTGCGTCGACTGGGCGAGTGCGACGATACCGCCGGCGCTCATGAGAGCGGCGACGACGATGGCGACGAGCGCCAGCGTTCGCGTCAGATGTGGCATGAAGTCTCCGGAATCCGTTCCGCTGCTGAATCGGTGCGCTTAGCGCACCGTGATGTTCGCTTGGCCCGCCACGAGGTTTGGACCACCGTAGTCGACGAGTGCGACGACGGAATACGAACCGGGCGAGAGTTTCTTTCCGGTCGCGTCGATGAGGCGCTTCCCTGCGCGCTCGACGAGCATCCCCGGCGGGAAGGCGACCCGGTCGACGACCGTCCCACCCTGCTTGATCTCGACCCGGCCGCTCAGATAGACGTGGGCGTTGCCGGTGTTGCGGAAGTCGACGAGATAGTGCTGACCGTCGCCGAGCGACTGCGTCTTCACGTCGTCGACCTCTCCACCGATCCGGGTCGACTCCGGGATCATCACGTAGATTTTTGAAGCGATGCGCTCCACGATCGATAGCCCGGCGCCCTTGCGTGTGGGCCGCGTCGTGAAGAACACGAGGTTGTTGTACTCACCGGTCGCGCTCGCCGGGACGTCGACCGAGAATCGCACCTGGGTGAACGACCCCGGCTCGAGGTCGAACTCGCGCGGGTTGATCGAGGTCGCCTTGGACAACGATGTCGCGGACTTCCCCGGTGGTGAGAACGTGTAGCTCCCGGTGGGCCCGACCGCGTAGTCCGAGAGCGATGCGACGATGTGAACCGCGGCATTGCTCGTGTTGCGGACGGTGATCGGGAACGTCTCCTGCTTGCCGGGCTGCGTCTGCAGCTCGTACTTCGCGGGAGAGACGTCGACGGAGATATCCGCCGACGAGGGAGCGGTGAAAGCCAGTCCGAGGACTGCGATCGCCGGGAGGGTCAGAACACGACGCATGTTGCGCATCACGTTCTTTGTCTCGGCCGCTCCACGCGTCGACTTCACTCCGTCAGCCCCGCAAGACGACTTTTTTACTGCGGGATGACGGCGAAGGTGATCACGGACGTCGCCGCGCCCGACGCCGCGTTGCCGTTCACGTTCATCTGGACGTCTTGTCCGATGTACTTGAACGTCGTGCCGCTCAGACCGGTGGTGCCCGTGTAGATCTGCGTTCCGCCGGCCGTGTAGGTCGTGGCCGTCGGGGTCGCCGTGACGTTGGTCGTCACGCCCGCCGGTGCGCCTACGCCGCCGAAGCCGGTGCCGGCGGTTGCCGCGCCGAGCGCGGTCAGCAGCTTGCCGGCAACCGCGTTCACGGTCGGGCAGGCAGCGCCGGTGTAAGCAGCCGGGTTACCCGCGGCGCCGGAGGCCGTCGGCAGCGCGTTGAGCGTGTTCGCCGCACCGAGCGGGAACACGCAGACGGCGGTGCCGGTCGGAGCGACGTCGAGGTATTCCATCACCTGAACGCCCAGCGTGTCGTTGGACTGGACGCCCACCGAGACGGCGTTCTGGTAATAGCAGCCGGTGTAGCCGGCGCCCGGAGGCGTGATGCCGCCGAACGTGAGCGTTGCGTTGGCGCCTTCGGCGACCGCCGCGGAGCAATTGCCGGCCGCCGACGGCAGGATCGATCCTGCGGCGGCGTTTTTGATGGAACCCGTGGTCGGATCGTAGTTGACCGCGATCGAGACAGCAGCCGTCGCGTTCACTGTGTACTTGAGCTGAGCAGAACCGTAGACCGTCGTGGCAGCTGCGCTAGGCGCAGCGGTCGCGGCCGCGATCCCCAGCATGACGAGAGCAGCCAGTGCTCTTTTCACGTTCGAATCCTTTCGAGAGGGACGCTGATAACAGAGGCGGGGCTCGCCCCCTTACTCCCTCATCGTCAGCCCGCCACCGTTCATTTAGGCGCTCGGCAGCTGTTCGGCCCGCTTAACGCAGACTTATTGGGTAATTGGTCCCCCTCTTGGTGATCAGGTTGCCTGAGTAAGGCAAGCCCTTGCGCCAAAGCCGCATGTCGAACGTGAACAGGTGTCCGCTCGGCTTGGGAAGCGTGATCTTGTAGCCGTCCTCGAACAGCACCGCGTCGCCTTCCTCCACCGCCGCAAGCGTCTTGAGCATCACTTTCATCGAGTGGCCCGGCTCGGGTGAACGCGGCGTGAACCGGATGCCGAAGAGCGGGATCGCCGGGTCGATCGGAACGAGCGTCGAGGCGTCGGTCACGTCCTTGCGGTGCGCCGTGACGCTGAGCGCGTAGTCGCCTTTGGCCAGCGCCGGGACGACGAGCGACCCCGTCCACATCCCGAGCTTCGCGTCGTGGCGGAGCGGGAAGCCGCCGAAGACGTCGCTCTCGACGAGCAGCTCCTTGACGTCTTTCGCGCCGACCCGCGCGGTGATGCGCAGCACCGCCCCGGGCGGCGCGCTGGCCGGATCCGTCGTCACCTGGATCGGCTGGCGTTTCCCGTCGCTGAACGTGTAGACGACCTGCTTAGCCCCGGCGCCCAGCTTGAACACGAGCCCGGACACCGTCGCGCCGCCGTCCAGCGACACCGGGCCGTCGGGCCCCGAGAGCACGCCCAGTCCTTCGGGGATGGTGTCCGGGTCGACGGCGATCGTGTACGATCCGGGCGGCATGTTGTCCAGGATGAAGCCGCCGTCGTCGTCCGTGATCACGGCGTGCTCGCCGGGCTGCGCGACGACGTAGACGTTCTTCATGCCGAGCAGCTGCCCGAAGCCGCCGTCGCCGGGTGCGAGCACGTTGCCGGCGATCGAGCCGAGCGGCGTCGCGACGAAGTTCAGCGGCGTCGAGACGCCCGGCGTGACGGTGACCGTCTTCTTCTTGTCGGTCATGAAAGCGACGGTGGACGGGATCGTCGCCTCGACGAGCTCCACGGTGTGCGCGCCGGGGTTCAGCCGCCCGATCGAGTAGTGCCCGTCCGGAGTCGTCGTGACGGCCTGGATGCCGTCGACGGCGATGCCCACGCCGCCGAGGCCGCGCTTCTTTCCGTTGGCGTCTGCGGCGATCACGGTGCCGGCGACCCCGGCGAAGTTGCCGACGTTGAACTGAATGCTCGTCGTCTGGCCGCCCTGAACCTGGATCGTTTGGTACTCGCGGTCGGTGATCAGTCCCGGCGGGATGGTCGCCGGATCGATCCGCAGCGTGTGCGTTCCCTGCGACACGAAGCGGAACTCGAACTCGCCGCTGGAGTCGGTGCGCTGCGTGATCCGTCCGTCGAGGATGATGAGCGCGTTGTTGTAGCCGCGCACGGCCGATTGGTTGTACGCGAACGCGGACGGCGACGCCGAGTAGCTGACGATGCCGCGAATCACGGCGGGAAGGTTGGGATTGGGACGGCCGTAGCTCTGGCGCGGCTGGCCGAAGCCGAACGGCCCGACGAGCGACGCGGAGAATCCGCTGCCGCTGCCGCCGCCGAGCCCGGTTTGCCGGAACACATTCGCACCGACTTGCAGCGCGACGACGTTCGAAAGACGGCGAACGAGCGAGACGGTGGTTTCCGCGATCTTCGACGACACGCCGTTGTTCGCCGAGCTCTGGATGCTCTCGGTGATCTGCGCGTCGAGCTTGCGGCCGATCGAGCGGCGGTACGTGAACGACCGAGAGACCGCGTCGCCGCCGCTGTCGCCGCCGCCCGAGCTGCTGCGCGCGTACTGCACCGCCGCGACACCGCCCAGAAACGGCTTGCTCGCGCCCAGCGCGAACTGGCGCTGCGCCGCCGAACCGGCGTTGGACGAGACCGACGACGCCTGGAACGTCTCGAACAGCGAGAGGCTTCGGACCGACTGCGTGAAGGTGAGCGCGCCCGTTCGCTGCAGCGAGGAGCTGAACGCGGAATGCGTGCCGTCGAGCCCCGCGACGTACTGTATGCTCGCATGCGACCAGCTGCGCCCGCCCGAAAGCGTCATGCGGTTGTCGTGCTGCACGTCGCCGTTGAACTTGTCGTCGGTGTGGCCCAGATCCAGATTGACGTCGCCCAGCAGCTCGGAGTGCCGGCGCAATGCGAGGTCTCCGCTGAAACCGCCGTTCATCGCACCGGAGAGCGTCTGAAAGCCCGCCGGATCGAACCGCATCCCGAGCGTCGCGAACGTCGACTTCCCTTGAAGATCGGCGTGAAAGGCGGCCGCGATGCGCGAACCGTCCGGGACGCCCGCGATGCCGTGATTGGTGGAGACGGCGAGCTCCGTGTCGGTCGAGAGCTTGGGGCCGTAGCGGCGGTAGCCGAGGTCGGTGATCGCCTGATGCCCGCCGCCCTGCTCGCCCGCCGCGAAGTACTGCGCCGTCGAAACGAAGCCGCCGAGCGCGTTCCAGTTGCGCCGCAGTCCGTACACGCGAAACGCCGTCCCGTCCGTCTGCTGGGTCGTCGCGGCGATGTACGAGACGTCGCCGTTGCGCACCGGGATCGCGAGGTTGATGCCGCGCGCGAAGCCGCCGATCTGCAGCTGGCTGTCGCTCGGGCCGGCGACCTGGCCGTATGAAAGCCCGTACTTGGGCGTGCGGTAGCCGACGATGAGCGAACCGGACTGGAACGCGCCGGCCCCGTACCCGAACGCGGTCGACACGGAGAGCGCGCTCTGCTCGGTGCGCCGCTCGGCGACCATCGAAAGCGCCGTTCCGTAATTGTCGGTCGCGACGCCGAGCCCGTTGCGGTTGGAGCGCTGCAGGCCCAGCTGGTAGGTGCCGTCACCCTTGAGCACGATCCCGCCGCGGCCGAGCATCGGGCGGCGGCGCGCGCGCGGCGCGGGCGACGGCGACGCCTCGCCGACCGGAGCCGGCGCGTCCACGGCGAAGCGCGGCGCCGAGAACGGCAGATGGAGCCGAACCGAGAGGAGCGGAGCCGCGCGGAGCGCCGTGTCCGACGCGAGGCAGTAGGCCGAAGCGGTCAGACACGCGGCGCCCGCGACCGCGATCACGCGGCGCAGACGAGGACGCACACCGGTACCATCGGTCGGGGCCGGGAACGGCTATAGCCGCAACGTCGAGTCTTAGCGAACCCCCGATCGGTTAAGTCCGGTACGTCGACTTGCCGATAGCTTCGTTACAGGGGATTGCGGGGGTTCCCACACGCCGTAGGCACGGGCAGCTTCCATGGAGGGAAGACGCACCACCAGCATGGACGTTCGAGGGCTAGCCGATCTCGCGCTGAGCGCGGGATTCAAGACGCAGAACTCACTTGCGACCGACACCCGTCGGCTCGCATCGGGTTTGCGCGTCAACACGGCGGCCGACGATCCGAGCGGGCTCGCGATCGCGGAGAGCCTCGCGTCCAAGGTGGCCGGCCTCGACCAGGGCGTTCACGAAATCCAGAACGCCAGCAACGCGCTCACGGTCGCCGAGGGCGCGATGAGCACGATCGGACAGATCCTGCAGCGGATGCGCGGGCTCGTGGTGCAGGCGCGCAGCGACCTGCAGAGCGCCGCGGACAAAACGGACATCCAGAGCGAGCTCGACCAGATGCGGCTCGAGATCGACCGGATCGCGCAGAACACGACGTTCAACGGGCGCGCGCTGCTCGACGGCAGCGCCTCGAGCGCGCTGCCGCTGCCCACGCGGCAATTGATGGTGAACCCCGATCTCGCCGGCGGCGGCACGCTGATCGATCTCTCGATCGACCCGGCGACCCCGTACATCCCGACGACGTCACCGCAGTTCGCGCAGCTGCTCACCGTCGATTCGTACGATCCCGTGACGAACGACATCACGATCACGGTCACGATCGGAAGTCAGGATGCGACCTTCGGGCCCGAGCAGACCGTGTCGCTCCCGGTGCCGAACGGGTCGGACACGCCGACCGGCCTCACGCCCCCGGGCGTCGGGACGCCGACGTTTCAGCAGTCGTCGCAAAACGGCAGCGGTCCCCAGGTCCTCTCGTTCAACATGGGTTTTCTGACCCCGGGCGACGTGGGGAAGAGCGCGCTGATCGTGTCGCTGCCCGGGCAGATAAAGGCGCCGGGCGCGGCGCTGCAGGTGAACTCCGGCGACGCCGAAGGCGCCGTAATGTCCGTCGACATCCCCGCGATGAGCTCGGTGAACCTCGGCGTCAACCAGGTGATCCTCGGCAACGATCTTCAG
>JAXDMB010000336.1:0-6861 GCA_034666325.1 Vulcanimicrobiota bacterium | reverse complement strand
CCGGCGTCGACATGGCGCGCATGAAGATCGAGTTCCTTGCGCAGTACCGCGCGAAGCACGGCACGCCGCTGGGCGACCGCATCGTGGCGGATTTGCCGCGCGCCGCGCACCGCGCCGGACCGCTGCGCCGCCTCGGCAATCTGCCGGCGCGCATCCCGCTCCTCGCGAAGCTGCTCGAACGCGCAGCCGGCTTCACGTCCAAACGTCCGCTCCCGCGCTGGCACGTACACCCGTTCCGCGAGCCGCGCCTGTCGGCTGGGCCATCGGGGCGCACGAAGCGGGATGCGATGACGGCGGGTGCGCGCAACACCGGCGCGAGTAATTCGACCCCGGCGCGCAACGGCCAAGTCGTCCTTTTCGTCGACACGTTCAACCGCTGGTTCGAAGCCGACGTCGCGCGCGCCGCGCAGCGTGTGCTCGCCGCTGCCGGTTACGACGTGATGTTCGCGCGCGCAGGGACCGATGCTTCGCGGCCGTTGTGCTGCGGGCGGACGTATCTCGGCGCGGGGCTGCTCGAGGATGCGCGTGCCGAGGCGGAGCGCACGATCGCCGCGCTCATGCCGTATGCCGAGCGCGGTGTGCCGATCGTCGGGTTGGAGCCGTCGTGCCTGCTCACGCTGCGCGACGAGTTTCTCGCGCTCGTGCCGACCGACGCGGCGCGCACCGTCGCCAAGCACGCGTTCTTGTTCGAGGAGTTCGTCGCGAACGAGCTCGACGCCGGCCGCTGGGCGCCGCCGCTGCGCTCGCTCGGCGCGCGCGCCGTGGTGCACGGCCACTGCCACCAAAAAGCGTTCGGCGCGATGCCGGCGGTCGTGCGCGCGCTGCGCGCGGTCCCCGGCCTCGACGCGTCGGTGATCGATTCGTCGTGCTGCGGGATGGCCGGCATGTTCGGCTACGAAGCGGAGCACTACGACATATCGATGCGGATGGCGGAGCGCGACTTGCTCCCCGCCGTGCGCGCGGCCGATCCGCAGACGCTCGTCGTGACCGACGGGATGAGCTGCAAACACCAGATCGCGCACGGAGCGGAACGCCGCGCGCTGCACGTCGCCGAAGTGTACGCGGCGGCACTGACCACAGAGGAGGAGACGTCATGACAACTCGAGGGACGTTCGTTCGCAATGCCGCCGTTCTCGGAGCGGGGCTGGCGGCCGGGGCGCCGCTGTCCGCGCTCGGCGCGACGCCGCGGCGCAAGAACCAAGTCACCGACGCCGATGTCTCGAAGCTGTACGACTCGGCGAAAAAAGAAGGCAAGGTGGTGTGGTGGACGGGCCACTACACACAGGCGGCCGCCGAGAAGATCGCCGGCTCGTTCAAGCAGAAATATCCCGGGATCGAGGTGGAGCTGCTGCGCCAGACGGGCCAAGTGCTCTTTCAGCGCCTTACGCAAGACCTCAAGTCGAACGTGCACCAAGTGGACGTGTTCGCGTCGACCGACGAAGCGCACATGACCATCCTCAAGAAGCAAAACGCGCTCGCGCAGTTCGTCCCGGGCGACATCGACAAGATTCCCGCCGAGTTCCGCAAGCTCGATCCCGACGAGACGTACCAGCTCGGCGACATCGCGCTGATGCTAATCAACTACAACCCGAAGAAGCTGCCCGCGCCGCGCAAGTGGAACGACCTGCTCGACGGGCGCATGAAGGACCTCATCTCGATGGGGCATCCCGGCTTCAGCGGATACGTCGGCAACTGGGTCGTCGCGATGAACGACAAGTACGGCTGGGACAACTACTTCAAGGCGCTCGCGAAGAACAACCCCAAGATCGGACGGTCGGTGTTCGACGCCACGACCGACATCGTGTCGGGCGAGCGCGTCGTGGGCCCGGGCGCGGACAGCCTCGCCCTCGAGCGCAAATCGAACGGGAACTCGATCAACATCGCGTTCCCCGAGGACGACACCATCCTCGTCACGGCACCCGTTACGGTGCTCAAAGAGGCGCCGCACCCCAACGCCGCGCGTTTGTTCATGAACTACTACTACTCGCACGAGTACTCGGTCACGGCGGCATCGACGTTCAACTTGCCGCTGCGCCTCGACGTCCCGTCGCCCACCGGAATCCGCGTCGACCGGATGCGCACGTATCACGTCAAGATCGAGCGGCTGCTGGTCGGCATTCCGGAAGTGACCGCCAAGTGGCGCGAGACCTTCAACGTCTAGAATGGCAGCCACAGCAACGGCGCCGCGCCCGGTAGAGCGCTCCGGATCGTTCGATATCGGTCCGGTGTTCTTCATCGGCGCGATCGTCGTGCTGGCGATTCTCGTCATCGTCCCGATCGGGTGGCTGCTGCTGATCAGCGTGCAGGTGCCCGACGCGGGCGGCCTCACGCTGGGTAATTACGTCGAGGCGTTCAGCAAGTCGATCTATCTGCGCCCGATCATCAACTCGTTCGTGCTCGCGACATCGGTTGCGACGATCGCCGCGCTGCTCGGCACGCCGCTCGCGTGGCTGATCGCGCGCACCGACCTGCCGGGCCGTAAGTGGCTGCGCGCGCTGATCACCGCGGCGTTCGTCACGCCGTCGTTCATTGGCGCGGAAGCGTGGATCTTGCTCGCCGCGCCCAACAGCGGCTGGATCAACCGCACGATCGCGTCGTTCACGCACGCCGACCACGGTCCGCTCAACATCTTCTCGCTCGGCGGCGCGATCTTCGTGATGGCGCTCTACAACGTGCCGTACACGTTCACGTTCGTCGCCGGCGGGCTCGAGCTGCTGCCGGTGGAGCTGGAGGACGCGTCGTCCACGCTCGGCGCGTCGGCATGGCGCACGATGCGCTCGATCACGCTGCCGCTCGTGATGCCGGCGATCGTCGCGGGCTTCATCATGTCGTTCCTGGAGGCCATCGCGGAGTTCGGCACGCCGGCGTTCTTGCTGATTCCGGCGCGCACGCAGGTCGTGACGACGCAACTGTATCTGTTCTTTCAATTTCCGGTGCGCACCGAGCTCGCCGCGGCGTACGCCATGCCGCTGCTCGGCGTGACGCTCGGGCTGTTGCTGCTGCAGCGGCGCATTCTCGGTCGCCGCAAGTTCACCGTGGTCGGCGGCAAGGGCGGGCGACGGAGGCTCATCTCGCTCGGCGCCTGGCGCTGGCCGCTGCTCGGGTTCGCGCTGCTCGTGCCGCTGTGCTCCGTTGTGCTGCCGTACCTCGCGCTGCTCGCGACGTCGCTCTCGCGGATCTGGAGCACCGGCCCCGTCCCCGGCAATCTGACGCTGTACTGGTACCACTGGGCCATCTTCGACAACGCCGAGACGCGCCGCGCGATCTTCCACAGCCTCACGTACGGCGCGGCGGCGGCGACGATCGCGACGATCATCGCCTTCCTCATCGCCTATACCGCGAACCGCCGGCTCTTTCCGGGCGCTCAGGTGCTCGGAATCGTGTGCATGGCGCCGTTCGTCGTGCCCGGTATCGTGCTCGCGATCGGCATCTACGCCGCGTACTCGCATCCGCCGCTCGTGCTGTACGGAACGGCGGCGATCTTGATCATCGCGTTCACGACGCGCTTCTTGCCGATCGCGTACTCCAACCTCAACACGATGGTCGCCGCGGTCAACCCCGATCTGGAGAACGCCGCGCGCACGCTGGGTGCCACACGCCTGCGCGCGCTGCGCACCATCACAGCACCGCTGCTGCGCCGGGGACTGCTCGCGAGCTGGCTGCTGGTGTTCATCCCCGCGATCCGCGAGCTCAGCTCGGCGATCTTCCTGTTCACGCCGCGCACGGCGACGATGACGACACAGATCTTCGACTTCACCGACGCGGGCAACTACGAAGCCGTCGCGACTCTGGCGATCCTGATCCTCGCGATCACGATTGTCATCGTGTCGGTGGCGTACCGCTTCCTCGGTCGCGATTTCATGGAGACCACGAGCACGTAAATGGCACGCATCGACATCGCCGGCCTCACGAAATCGTACATCGGCCGCAACGCCGCGCGAGCGGTCGACTCCATCGACCTCGCGATCAAGGACGGCGAGGTGATGGCGCTGGTCGGCCCGTCCGGCTGCGGGAAGACGACGACGCTGCAGCTGCTCGCCGGCTTTCTAAAGCCCGACGCCGGCACGATCACGGTCGGTGACCGCGTCGTCTCCACGGCGAAGCACGTCGTGCCGCCGGAGCGGCGGCGCATGTCGCTGATCTTCCAGAGCTACGCGGTGTGGCCGCACAAGACGGTGTTCGAGAACGTCGCCTACGGCCTGCGCGTGATGAAGCTGTCGCGCTCGGAGATCGAGGACCGCACGACCGCGGTGCTGCGCACGGTCCGCATGACAGATCTCGCGCAGCGCTATCCCTCCGAGCTGTCGGGTGGCCAGCAGCAGCGCGTCGCGCTGGCGCGGGCGGTGGTCGTCAACCCGGAGACGCTGCTGCTGGACGAGCCACTGTCGAACCTCGACGCGAACCTGCGCGAGGAGATGCGCTTCGAGATCCGGCGCATCCACGACACGACGGGCATCACGATGGTGTACGTGACGCACGACCAAACGGAAGCGATGGTCGCCGCGGACCGCATCGCGCTGATGCGCGGCGGCAAGATCGCGCAGGTCGGCACGGCGCACGAGATCTACGAAAAACCGGCGACCGCGTTCGTCGCGACGTTCGTTGGCGGTACGAACACGCTCCCCGCGACGCTGATCGAGCCGCACTTGGTGGAATGCTGCGGCGCGCGCCTGCGCGTGCGCGACGACTTCGACGCCGCGACGCGCGGCCCGGTAACGCTGTGCATTCGTCCGCACGCGATCGGCTTCGCGGAGCGCAACGGCGACGACGCGACGGGCTACCGCGAGAACGGCATGAACCGCCTCGCCGGCACGGTGCTGCGGCAGACGTATCTGGGCGCCGCGCGCGACTACCTCATCGACTTGGGCGGCGCGCAGATCCGCATGGCTGCGCCCCCGTCGGTCGACCGCGCGGTGGGCAGCACGGTGCATCTCGACGTCGCCGTGGACGCCTGCCGTGTCGTGCCCGGCGACTGAACGGGACTAGCCCACCAGCATTCTCACCGCGAGCCTTGCCTCGCGAACGCGACGAGCTGTGAGACGTTGGCGCGGTCGTCGCAATGCACCAGCGTGGTTTCTCCGCTCGACGCGAAGCCTTCGTATGCGGCGCACGGCGTGCCGATCGTTACGAGCGAACGCGCGCGCGTAACGTCCACGACGAAGATGCGGCCGTCTGCCATGCCGATCATGGCGGTGCGACCGTCAGCAGCGACGATTCGCGCCTGGCCGGTGTACCGCGCGGCGCGATACTGTCGCGCGCCCGGCGTGAGATCGCGCACGTACACGCCGTCGCCGCGCTCGACGAAAATGCGGCCGGCGCTCGGACCGCCGATCCAGCGCCCGTCGATCTTCAGCGTGTCGGTCGTTCCGCGCACGAGATCGAGCCGTGCGAGCCGGCCGTCGACGACGGCCACCGCGATGCCGTGCTCGACGCGCGCCGCGCCACGCACGACGGAACCGTGCAGCACGACGGTGCGCGTCGTGTTGACGTCCACTCCTTTGATTCCGCCGCCGATCACGTTGAACCACAGAAACCGGCCGTCGGCGCCGATCAGGCTGTCGACGCCGTCCGCGCTCGCAAGCGCGTGCCCGTTGCTCGCGTCGATCGCGAGCAGATCGCCGCTGCCGGACACCGTTAGCCCGATCGCGTCGCCGCCGAGCGGGAGCAGCGTCCCGAACGGCGCCGAACGAAAGTGCCTCGTCCACCGCGGGCGCCCGTCGAACGTCCAGCCGCGCGCCTCGACGCCGACCGGCGTCTTCGTCACGGACACGAACCCGGATGGCGCGCCGGCGACGATCGGGGGCCCGCCGGTGCGCACGGTCCGCACGATAGCGCCGTCTCTCGCTCGCAGGAACGTGATCCCCGACTCCGTCGGCGCGGCGAGCGCATCTCGAAAAGCGGCGCTCTTCGTCCACGGCGTCACGGATGAGCGCCAGCGGAGGTGCCCGTCGCGGAGGTCGAGGGCGACGAGTTTGCCGTCGCGTGCACCGTAAACGACGCCCGCATCCGCGCTGAGCCACTGGTCCGTCGTGCGCGAGTCGATCGGGACGATCCAACGCGGCGCAACGTCACGCACCGCCAAGTCAGTCGGAAATGCAGCGAGCAAGAAAGCAATCGCGAGCCCAGCATGCATCATCGGTCCGCGCCTCCACGACGAACGATCAGAGACGCAACCGTATCTCGGGATGCTGCAGGTTTCCTGAAACGCCTACCGGCCCGACCCAAGTACCGCGCGGCCAGCTAAAAGCAGCCCGGCGGCACGCAAAAGAACGACACCGTCAAGAAGAGTCAGATCAAGAAGCCGACCGCCGCCAGGCCGGCTGCGACCACAACGAAACCAGCGTAATCGACGGCGCGCTCAACGTCAGTTCACGCCGGCTACATGCAATCTTGCGTTGGCGAAGTCGATCTTCGTTTGTGCGCGGCGCTGGGCGGTGAGGTCGCCGCCCGCTGAAGTTTTGTTCGTCTTGCGCTGCAGCGAGGTCCGCGCGGTGCTTGTCCGATGTCGATCTCGTCGCGGTCGAGCGCGGCGTCGGCGAGGATCGTCACCTTGCCCGGGAGCGCCTGCATGAAGCCTTCGCTGCATGCGAGCTCCAGGCGGCGCGTCGCGTCGCCCGCGCCGTCGCGCACGCACGCCGGGGCGCAACGCCGTCAGGTACGGCGCGTGCGACGGCAGGATGCCGACTTCGCCTTCCGTGCCCACGGCGATGACGAGCTCCGCCTCGCCGTCGAACTTCACCGACAGCGGCGTGATGAGCTGGAACGGAATCGCGTTCGCCAAGGCTAGCCGTTCCAGCCCATGCCGCGCGCGGCTTCCTTCACTTCGTCGATCCCGCCGACGTACAGGAACGCCTGTTCCGG
>JAXDMB010000335.1:0-6588 GCA_034666325.1 Vulcanimicrobiota bacterium | reverse complement strand
GCACCGACGCGGCCGCCTCGCTCACGCGCGCGGCGATCGCGAGCGCGCGGTCGTACTCGGCGTGCACGTCGGTGTACACCGCGCCGATCGCCGTGCCGGGCAGCACGTCGTGGAACTGCGCGCGCAGCACGATGCGCCACGCGCTGCGCAGATCGTCCGCGAGCGAACGCCGGACCGTCTGCGGCGCGCGCACCGCCACGCACCACGCGGCGAGCTCTTCGGCGCGCGCGAGCGCGAGCTCGAGCTCCGCGTTGCGCGCCTTGACGGCGTGGTGCGTCGTGTACGTGCCGCGGTGCGTCTCGAGGTACAGCTCGCCGCGGTGCTCCGGCAGCTCTCCCGGCGCGACGTCGTTCGCGAACCAGTCGGCGGCGCGCGTCCAGCCGCGCGAGCCGTCGCCGACGCGCGCGAGGTCGTCGTCCGTCGCACCGCCGCCGCCGTCGCCGTATCCGACCACGAGCAGCTCGTCGCGCTCGCGCGCCGTCTTGATGCGCTCGCCGGTCAAGCCGCCGTCGTAACTGTCCGCCACCGCCGAGATGAGCGACGACCCGTCGTCGCCGGTCCAGCGAAAGCGCGGGTGCGGCCAGCGCGTCGTGTCGTTCCACTGCAGCTTGGTGGTGAGAAAGTACGGCACGCCGGCGTGCGCCGCGAGCTGCGGGAACGTCGCGGGAAAACCGAACGTGTCGGGCAACCACGCGACGGTGGGCTCCACGCCGAGGTTGTCGCGCGTCCAGCGAATGCCGTGCGCGAACTGGCGCAGCACCGACTCGCCGCTGGGCGCGTGCAGATCGCACTCCACCCACATCGTGGCCACGCTCGCGTCCCAGCTCGTCCCGGCGCGCGCGCGAATGCGCTCGCCGAGCTCCCGATCGGTCGCGAACACCCAGGCGTAGAGCTGCGGCTGGCTCTGCGCGAACACGTACGCCGGATCGTTCTCCATCTCGCGCAGCGCGGTGGCGAACGTGCGAAGCGCCTTGCGGTGCGTCGCGGCGTACGTCCACAGCCACGCGACGTCGAGGTGCGCGTGACCCACCAGCGGCACGCCGATCGCTTCGCCCGCGGGCGGCGCGCCGTCGCGCGCATCGATGTCGATGTGCTCGATCGGTTTCTGCGCGGCGCGCGCGAGCATCAGCCGCCATGGCAGGCCGTCTCCGGCCGGAAGGCCCGCGATCGGCAGCGAGCGGCGCTCCACCTCGAGCGTGACGTCGTGCTCGCCCGGCACCGGCGGCAGATCGATCGTCGCGTGCTTGCCGTCGAACGCGCCGCGCACGACGCCGTCGATGCGCAGCAGCGCGCCGGTGCGCGTGGGATAGCGCAGACGCAGCGGACCGGCGGGAAACGTCGCGCGCGCGACGAGCGTGACGGTCGTCTCGTCCGCGCCGCGCCGGCTGAGGCGCAGGCGCATCAGAGCGTCGCGTTCAGCCGGTCGTTGGCGCTCGTGCAGTTCGCGCGCGAAGCGTTCTTCGAGTCGAGCACGTAGCGGAACTCCACCGCGAACGGACCGCGCTTGCGCTCGTGCGGGAGCTGCAGGCGAAACGCCGCGGCGTAGTCGTCGTTCGGGCCGAGCGCGGGGATCGACTGCGTGCCGAGCACTGCGCCGTCGCGCACGAGCGCGAGGTGCTGCCGCGTGCCTTCGGGCTGCGCGGCGACGCCGCGGTTCTTCACGTCCACCGTCACGATGAAGTTGTCGCGCGTCTTGTCCTCGCTGGCACGCACGATCTTGAGCCGCGGGTTCGCCACCAGCAGGTCGGACGGGCACGGCGCGGGCGCGGCGGTCGCGAGCGCGGCGGCGAACAGGAACGGCAGCATCAGCGTTCTTCGTTTGCGCGCGGGTTCGCGGGGACCTCGCCATGGAAGTAGTCGAGCTCCGGATGATCGTGCAGGATCGCTCCAGGATCGCCGGTCATCAGCTTCCGCGAGTCGGGATAATAGCACAAGTCGCCGGAATCGCTGTTCGCGATCATCAGCACGACGGCGTCCTCGTCCGCATCGTTCCACAGCCGGTGCGCCCCGCCGGCGGTGGTGGGGAAAGCGATCACGTCGCCCGCGCGAAGCGCGAAGGTGCCGCGCGGCGTGCGCAGCGTCGGCGTACCCGAGATGACGACGAACAATTCTTCTTCGCGCGTATGCCAGTGATACGGGCAGTAGTGCTCGCCGCGCCGCAGGCGGCCCGCGGCGTATGCGAGCTTGTCCGCGCCGAGCAGCCAGCCTATCTCCGCGGCTGAGGCGGTGAACGGCGCGGGGTCGCCGGTGAACTGTCCGTATTGCAGCTCATCGAGGTTGACGCGGTTCGCGAGCACGCCGTCGCGCGCGTCGAGCGCCGCGCCGATCGCGCCGTACGCGTTGCCGAAGACGCACGCGCCGTCGCCGACGAGCAGGTGCTCGACGTGCGCCTTGCGCAGCGCGCGCAACGACAGCACCGCGCGGTCCGGATCGGCGACTTTCGGCATCACCATCAGCGCGCCGGCGGGCTTGCCCCACAGCGAGTCGCCGACGATCGCGGTGTGGCGCGCGCGGTCGACCAGCGCGATCTCGCCGGCGGTCTTGAGGCCGTCGAAGCCGAGCACGGTCCAGCCGAACAGCTTCTCGCCCGGTTCGACCGTGCGGTCGGGAGCGCGCGCGAGCAGCGGTCCGTCGAGCACGCTCGCGATCACCGGCGCGCCGAGCGCTTCGGCGACGTTCGCGCTCGCGCGCTCGTGATCACGATTGGTGACGAGAATTGCCGCCACGCCGCGCGTGCTCAATTCGGCGAGCGTCTCCTCGTCGGGCTCGAGCGGGTCGACGACGAGATTGCCGTCGGCGTGCTCGATGAAGAAGCTGTTGAAGTCGAGCCCGCGGTCGGGCTGCCAGCGCGACCAGGACCAGACGCCGGGGACGACCGTTTGCCGCATCCCGCCTTGTCCGCCGGGCGGGCGCGCCAACCATTCCGGCAGCCGTGCGCTCGCAAAGCGGGCCCGCCGTCACATCTCGCCGCCGTGCGGAACCGTACGCAAGACCGGGGCGTTGGGTACAACGATCAGGAGGAAATGACACGATGCCCAAACGCCGCCTTGCTTCTTTCTCCCTCGCCGCGACGCTCGCGCTGACCGCGCTGCCCGCGGCGCCGGCGCTCGCCGACGGAGCCGCCAGCACGCGCAACATCCTCATCGGCGGCGCGGCCGCTGCACTGCTGATCATCAACCACAACAAGAAAGTCCACGAGAAGTACGCCGAGAAAGATCGCCGTCAAGCCGAGACGCAGGCAGAGGCGAACAACGCGGAAGCGGCGTACGCGTCCGAACGGCAAGCGTATCTGCACGAAGCCGCGCTCGTGTCGTCGTACAAGCACGAAGTCGCCGTGCAGCACCAGGAGGTGCTCCGCCTGCGCCACCAGGTCGCGATGGCGCAGGGCCGCGCGCCCGCGCGCCACGTCGCGGCGCGCACGCAGCCGGCGTTCCACCCGCTCGTCGCCGCCGCGCGCACGACCGGCTCCGCGGCGGCGCGGCAAGTCTCGAACGTCTCGTACGGCTGGGGCGCGCTCTAGAACGGTGCGCAGCAACTTCGTCGCGCACGCCGCGGTCGGGCTCGCGATCGCGGCGTGCGGGTGTGCATCGCACCACGATGACCCGCGCGTGCTCGCTGAGGAAACGACGCGGGGCGTGTACGACGCGGACTACGCGCGCACCACCGAGCACTTCGACGCCGCGCTCAAGCTGCAAGTGACGCGCTCGACGATCGGCCAGATCTCCGACCAGATGCACGTGCTGGGCGCGTACCGCGGCCTCAAGCCCGCTTCGAGCGATCCCGAGAAGGGTCGCTACGACTACGAGGCGGCGTTCGACAAGGGGACGATGCTCGTGCAGCTGCGCCTCGACCCAACGCAGAAAATCGGCGCGTATCGCGTCGCCCCGCTGAGCAGCTCGACCGCAACGCGCTAATAGCGTTAAAGACGGCGGGCCGCGCGCGGTTCGGAGATCCGTTCGCACGGCAGCGTTGATCCGGTTCACCGGAGGTTGGCTTGCGGCCGTCGCGTAGTTGACGGCGATGTCGCCTTGGCCGAAACGTCTCGTCCGACCGCCGCGGCTGCGCACGGGAGACCGCCTCGCGGTCGTGAGCCAGTCGTTCGGCGGGCCGGGGGCGCATCCGCGGCGGTACGCGCTCGGCCGGCGCGTTATCGAAGAGCGGCTCGGGCTGGAAGTCGTCGCGATGCCGCACGCGCTCGCCAATCCGGAATGGATCGCGCGCAACCCGCGCGCACGTGCCGAGGATCTCGAAGCGGCGTTCCGCGATCCGTCGGTGCGCGCGGTGATCGCGTCCATCGGCGGTGACGACTCGATCCGGCTGATCCCGCATCTCGACCTGCAGGCGATCGCCGACAACCCGAAGATATTTCTCGGCTACTCCGACGCGACGACGATTCACTTCGCGTGCATGAAGGCGGGCGTGACGTCGTTCTACGGACCGGCGGTGATGGCGGGATTCGCTGAGAACGTCGAACCGTTCGCGTACACGCTCGACGCGGTCCGCCGCACGCTGTTCGAAACGGAACCGGTCGGAAGGATCGAACCGAACCGCGACGGGTGGACCGACGAGTTGCTCGACTGGAAGGATCCGTCACTGGACGACCGGCGCCGGCGCCTGACGCCGTCGAGCGGCCCGCGCACGCTGCAAGGCGGCGGCGTCGCGCGCGGGCCGCTGATCGGCGGATGCGCCGACGTGATCGACATGCTCCGGGGCTCGCCGTGGTGGCCGCCGCTCGACGCATGGCGCGGCGCGATCCTGTTCTACGAAACGTCGGAAGAAGCGCCCGAACCGGCGCAGGTGACGCGCCGGCTGCGCAATCTCGCCGCACACGGCATCCTGCAGGTGCTCGCCGGGATCATCGTCGGCCGCCCGGGCGGCGAGATCGATCCCGCACATCACGCCGACTACGACGCGGCGATCGTACACGCACTAGACGAAGCCGATCTGCTCGACCTCCCGGTGCTTGCGGGAATGGACTTCGGCCACACCGACCCGATGTTCACGCTGCCGTCCGGCGTCATCGCGGAGATCGACTGCGCGACGGCGTCGCTGACGCTGACGGAGTCCGGCGTGTCCTGACTTCCGCGAACTTTGCGGCTTCGGCGGTCATTCCGCTATTCCGATTCCGTCGGCGCGGTCGCGTTCGCGGGCTGCCGGATCGCGCTTTGACGGGTCGCCGTAGCCGCCGCCGCCTGCCGTGCGGACGATGATTGCGTCGCCCGGCTCCATCGTCACGCTCGTTTTCGCAGGGAGATCGCTCAGCACGTTTCCGCGCTTCACCAGGACGTGCGCGCCCGTGGCGCCGTCTTTGCCGCCCATCGTTCCGTGCGGGCGCACCGCGTGGCGTTCGGCGAGCAGCGACGCCGTCGCGGTTCCGTCGCGCAGTGCGAACGCCCGCACCAGACCGGAACCGCCGCGGAACTCGCCGTCGCCCGCGCTCGACTCTGCAAACTCGTATGCCGTGATCAGCATCGGCATTTGGCGTTCGATCGCTTCGATCGGGGTGTTCAGCGTGTTCGTCATGTGCACGTGGATGCCGTCGATGCCATCGGCGTTCGGGCGCGCGCCCATGCCGCAACCGTTCGTCTCGTAGAACGCCCACGAGCGCCCCTCGCCGTCGAGCCCGCCGATCATCACGTTGTTCATCGAGCCGCCGCTCTGCGCCGGCACGCGGCCGGGCGCGAGCTTGGCGAGCGCGCCGAGGACGAGGTCAGCGTTGCGCATCGACGTCTCGACGTTCCCCGCGCTCACCGGCGCCGGGCGGCGCGGGTTGAGCAGCGTGCCTTCCGGGACGTGCACGGTGATCGGGGCGAACGAGCCGTCGTTCATCGGGATGCGCGGGTCGGTCACCGCACGCACCGCATAGTACACGCCGGACAGCGTGACGCCGTACACGGCATTGAGCGGCATCGCGCGTTGCGCGGCAGTGCCCGTATAGTCGAGCACCAGCGTGTCGCCGCGCTTTTCGAGCCGGACGCGCAGCACGATCGACGGCTCGCCGCGCTCGTCTTCGATGACGTCTTCGTGCTCGACCACGCCGTCCGGCAGCGCGCGCAGCGCGGCGCGCGTGCGGCGTTCGCCGTCCGCCAGCGCTTTGTCGAGCGACGCTTCCACGACCTCGATACCGTAGCGCTCGACGAGCTCGAGAAAGCGCCGCTCGCCGACGTTGTTGCCCGCGATCTGCGCGCGCAGATCACCGGCGCGCGCTTCGGGCGTGCGTGAGTTGGCGCGCAGGAGATCGACCGTCTCGTCCATCACACGGTCGTCGCGCACGAGGATCGTCGGTGAAAATACTGCGCCTTCCGCGAAGAGATCGCGGGCATCGGGCGGCATCGAACCGGGGACGGAGCCGCCGACGTCCGTGTGATGCGCCTTGTTCGCGGCGTACCCCACGTGCCGCTCACCGTGGTAGATCGCGCGAATCACCGTGACGTCGTTCAGGTGCGTGCCGGACAGATACGGATCGTTCACGACGATCATCTGGCCGCGCGCGAGCGAACGGCCGCGTTCGTCGAGCCATGCTACGCAGCGGCGTAATCCCCACGGCAGCGAGCCGAGATGCACGGGAATGTGCTCCGCCTGCGCGAC
>JAXDMB010000334.1:0-7505 GCA_034666325.1 Vulcanimicrobiota bacterium | reverse complement strand
TGTCGTCCGGGTTCAGCTTGCGGCCGTAGCGAACGGGCGTCGACGGAGCGAAGCGCTCGTCCGTTCCCGCGCCGAGCGTGACGCGGCGCGTCTTGTGACCGTAGCGCGCGCGCAGGTTCTGGCCGCCGGCCGGGATCGCGTCGATGACGTTGGGGACCTCGTCTTTCATCCGGCGTAGGTCCGTGAGCCGGATGGCCGCGCGCGTGAAGTCCGCCTGCTGCTGGTTGGGCACCACGAAAAACGTGCGGTCGCTGAACGCGCCGAGAATGCCGTTCACCGCGCCCGCCATTCCGGCGCCGAGCACTTGGATCGAGATCACCGCCATCACGCCGATGATCAGCCCGAGCGCGGTGAGGATCGTGCGCACGCGGTTGGCCGCGAGCACGGCGAACGCCTCGGCGAAATATTGCGTGAACCTCATATCGTCACATCGCTCCGCGATGTGAGTGGATCCGGCGCCACACGTGGCGCCTCCGCAGCCGGCGCGTACACTGCCGGGTCTCCTTGCCTGACGTTCATGACCGGAGCGCCATGATCGGATCGAGGCGGGCGGCACGGATCGCGGGATAGGTTCCGAACACGCAGCCCACGAGCGCCGAGAAGCCGACGGCGACCGACATGATGAGCAGGTACGGAATCGGCGCCGGGCCGACGAGCTTCTCCACCGACGTGTACGCGAGCACCGTCACGCCGAAGCCGAGGAGCGTGCCGATCCCGCCGCCCATGAACGAGAGCAGGATCGCTTCGAGCAGGAACTGCAGCAGAACGTCGCCGCGCTTCGCGCCGATGGCCTTGCGCAATCCGATCTCGCGCGTGCGCTCGGTGACGGACACCAGCATGATGTTCATGATGCCGATTCCCGCGACCACCAAAGCGACGCCGCCGATCGACGTGAGCCCCACCGCGATGATCCCGAGCACCTGGTTGAAGCCCTGCAGCTGCCCTTGGTTGTCGTTGGTGAAATACTGCGCGCGCGGGCCGTGCAGCCGCTGCAGGACCGCGTCGACTTCGTCGCTCACCTGGCCGATCGTGACGCCCGGGTTGGTGTAGATCGTCAGGGAGTCGATGGGCCCCGGCGTGATCTGGTGGAAGATCGTGTACGGCAGGAACAGGATCTCGTTGCCGCCGAGCGAGTTGAATAGGCCGCCCTTGATCTCTTCATACACGCCGACGACCGTGCAGCGCGTGCCGTTCAGCTCGACCGTCTGGCCGACGGCCGGCGCTGTCTTGAAGAATTTCTCGGCGAGCTGCGACGTGAGCATGCACACGTGCGCGCCGCTCGCCATGTCGTCGCGGTTGACGCGGCGGCCTTCCTTGAGGACGAGAACGTCCTTGTAGAAGTCGCTGTTCGACGCGGCGATGCTCGTGGTGGTCACGCCGTTCGCGCGCATGCGCATGTTGCGCCCGTAGCTCGGCTCGATGTGCTCGAGCAGCGAGCCCGCTGACTCCTCGACGGTGCGCACGTCGCGGTACTGGATTTGCGCCGACTGAGGATCGTCCTGATTCGGATCGACTTGGATCGAGATGCCCTGGTCGCCGAAGGAGTTGAGCGTCCCGGTAATTCCGCCGGAAGCGGCGCGGCTGATCCCGAGCACCGCGATGATCGAGGACGTCCCGATGATCATCCCGAGCATGGTGAGCAGCGAGCGCGTACGATTCCGCCAAATCGCCGAGAACGCTTCGGAGATATAAGCGCTGAGCCGCGTCACGGCGAGGGGGACGGGCTCGTCGTCGGCGCCGCCGTCGGCGAGACCGACATCTTGTCGACGATCGCCACGTTGCGCTCGGCGACGATCTTCTCGCCCGGCTGGATGCCGCTCGCGATCACCGCTTGCGTATCGCTGGTGGAGCTGAGCTTCACGCTGCGCTTCACGGTGCGGCCGTCCTTGACCGCCAGCACGTACGGCTGGTTGCCGGCGTCGCGGCGGATCGCGTCGGCCGGCACGGCGAGCACGTGCGGCTTGTCCTGCGTGATGATGTCGACATCGACGCTCATGCCGTCGCGTAAGTACGGCACCGCTTTGTCGAGCGCGACCGTCGTGAGCACCTGGCGCGCCGTGTTCGACGGATCGTCGCTCTTCTGCGCGACGGTACCCACCAGCGCGACGTGCGCCGGTAGCTTCGTCGTGCCGAGATCTTCGCCGGAGATCGTCGCCGGCTGGCCGGCACGCACGTGCGCGATGTCCTGCTCGTCGACTTTCGCGCGCACGATGAACCCGCTGTTGTCGGAGATCGTCATGATCGGCTGTCCGGCGGTCACCGTGTCGCCGGGCTGGAGCTGCCGCAGCGTGTCGGCGCTCTGGCTGGCGATCGTCTGTACGACGCCGGCGTACGGCGCCGTGATGCGCAGCCGCGCGACTTGGTCGGCCGCGTAGCGCCAGTCGGCGGCGCGCTGCGCCGCGTCGGCGACCGCCGCTTGCACGTCGCCGCTCTTGTCCTGCGACGCGTTGGCGCGCGCCGCGGCGAGCGCGGCTTCGGCCTGTGTCACGGCGTCGCGCTGCGCGCGCACGCGGTCTGACAGCACGGGCGACTGGCGCGCGATGGCCGCATACGTCTCGTTGCGATCGCGCTTGGCTTGATCGTACGCCACCTGCGCCTGCTGGAGCTTCGCAACGTCCGCGTCGAGCGTGTTCTTCGCGATCGCTTTTTGCGCGTAGAGGTCGCGGTCGGCGGTGGCGATGCGCGACGCCTCGCGCAGATCGGTCTCGCGCTGAGCGACCAAGGCGTCCGCCGCGGCGCGCTGCTGCGATGCCGACGTCCCGCCGTAGCCGAGGCCCGACTGCGCGCCCGCGCGCTGGTCCGTGATCGCCTGGTTGAGGTTGAAGCGCGCCTGTTCCAGCGCGGCTTGCGCCTGGACGACGGCCGAGCGGTTCTGCGTCGGCAGGACCGTGTTCGTCGACTGGGTCGTGCGCGCGCGCCCCTGCGCAGCGAGGTACGCTTCGTGCGCCGTCTGCTCGGTGTTGACGAGCTGCGGGTTCGAGATCGTCGCGAGGAGCTGGCCGCGCGACACGCGCTGTCCCGGGTGAACGTAGATTTGCTGGAGGTTGCCCGGAACGAGCGCCGTGAGCGTCTGCGTCAGCGGGCGCTGCACCACGCCCGTCATCGGCAGCTTCGTCTGATAGCGCGTGTACCCGGCGGTCACCACGCGCACCGTGACGGGCTTGCCTTTCGGGCGCGCGGCGAGCGCGCCGATGCCGATGATCGCGACGAGCGCGATCGCGAGGATGACGATATTGCGGCGACGGTTCACGGGGCCCCCAGGTCGACGACGGCGATCGGGTCGAGGACACCGACCGATGTGCGCAAGCGCACGAGCGCGTTGAGATAGTTGACGCGCGCGACGACGAGGTCGTTCGCCGCCGAGAGCGCGCTCTGTTCGGCTGCGGTCGCGTCGGTGAGCGAGATCAAGCCGTTGCGGTACTGCAGTTGTGCGATGCGCGCGGACTCGGCGCCGTAGCGCTGCGCCTCGCGCGACGTCGCGACGTTCGCGTTCGTGGTCTGCACCGCGCGCAGCGCTTGGCGAACGTCGTTCGCGACGCCGGACTCCGTGGACGCGAGCGTTCCCTCCGCGGCGTCGATCTGCGCGCGCGCGGCGCGGTGCGCGGCGCGGCGCGAGCCGTACTCCGCGAACGGCACCGTGAACGTGGACGTCGCGCCGATTTGCCAGAACCCGGGGCCGCTCACCGAGGTGCCGGGGATCGTGCCGAATCCGGGGATGATCTGCGGCGACGTCGCGAGGGTCGTCGGCACCTCGGTGTGCCCGAAGGCGCCGTTGAGCTGGATCTGCGGCCGGCGGTCGGATTCGATCGCCGCGTCGACGAGCCGTGCGACCGCGATCTGCGCGCGCGCGCTCGCGATGTCCGTCCGTGCGCCAAGCGCCGCAGCCACCAGCGCGTCGAGCGGCGTCTGCGGCAACGGCGGTTC
This sequence comes from Vulcanimicrobiota bacterium, assembly GCA_034666325.1. Taxonomy (GTDB): domain Bacteria; phylum Vulcanimicrobiota; class Vulcanimicrobiia; order Vulcanimicrobiales; family Vulcanimicrobiaceae; genus Vulcanimicrobium. The sequence goes on along the minus strand of JAXDMB010000334.1, from coordinate 3,581 downwards.
GGGCAGCGCGACGGGGAACGCGAACGGCGTGTCGGGCGGTGCGCCGATGCGCTGCGCGAGCGAGTCGCGCGCGTTCGCCGCGTTCGCCCGCGCGGTGGTGAGGTTGGTCTCGCTGCGCAGCGTGTTCACCTGCGCGCGCAAGACGTCGACGCCGGCCGCGCGGCCCACCCGTTCCTGTGCGCGTGCCGCGTCGAGGAGCTGCTGCTGGTACGCGCGGTCGCCTTCGCTCAGCGCGACGGCGTCGCGCGCTTGCACCGCGTTGTAGTAGGCGGCGGCGACGTCGCTCGCGAGCTGCTGCTCGGAGCGCCGCAGATCGTCACGCGACCCTTCCACCTGGCGCTTCGCCTGCTGGGTCTGAATCTGCGCGAGCGATCCGTTGTAGAGGTTGAACGTGGAGCCGATCTGCGCCGTGTTCTGCGAGAACACGCGCGCTTGCGAAAGGCCGAACTGCGAGAACGAGCCGCCGTTGTTGCCGTTCGTCTTCGCGACTTGGTTCTGCAGCGTTCCTGCGAGCGTCGGAAACTCGGCCGCGTGCTCGCGCGCGAAGGTCGCTTCGTTCTGCGCTACCGTCGCGCGGCGGTTGAGCACCGCGGGATCGTGGTCCAGCGCGAAGCGAACCGCGGCGCGAAGGTCGAGCGGTCCCTGTGCCGCGGCCGCGCGCGCGGGCGTGCCGAACACGGCGACCGCGGCGATCGCGGCGCCGGCGATGATGAGGCGCACGGTCAGCCGTTACGCGCGCCGTACGCGAAGTAACAAGCGGCCAGCAGCAGGAGGACGATCGCGGTGGTCCACGCCGCCGCGCGCGAGAGGCGTGCGACGACCGTCATGCCGAGCGCGAGCAGCGCCGTCGCCCAGAGATAGAACACGTTGAACGCGCCGAGGAACCCGGCGAGCCAGCCGTGCACGCCGGGGACGAGCAGCGCAAGGCTCGGGAGGACGCCTTGCACCGCGGTCGGGGCCTCGAACGACTCGGCGCCGCGAACCGTCGCGATGACGCCGATGACGAGCGAGGTCAGCCCGTAACCGACGATCGAGACGTTCATGCTGAGCGCGAAGAACTTCTTGAAGCTGCCGTCGCCGCGCGCGATCGCGTTGGCGATCGTCATCACGAGCGCTTGGATCAGCGTGATCACGAGCAGAGACACGGGACCGAGCAGCCAGAAGAACTTTCCGCTGGTCTTCGCGATGTTCATGACCATCGCGATCTGTTTTTGCTGCTGGTCCGCCGGCAGCTTCGCGATGTTCGGATCGGCCGCCAGTTGCGCCGGCAGGCTCACGTCCAACGCGTGCATCACGGCAGGCGTCGCGAGCAGGGTCCCGGCGATTCCCAGCAGCGACGCGACCAGGAACGCCCAGCCCCAGGTCGGGACCTGCCGGATCCGTGCGAACGCGGCATTCGGCGCGATGATGATGTCGACGGCATTGCTGAGGCCTGGGCGGCTGCCAAGCGAAACTTCGGACGTGCTCAATGGTCTCTCCCGGTAGAACGAGCGCTAACACCCGGTTCTACCGGGCGTCCGGAGGTGGTGTTTCGCCGAGGAGCGTCTTGATTCCGAGCTTTCGCTCGACGACTTTGCGCGCCCGGTCCAGATCGGCTTTCCGCATCTCCAGCAGCTTGAGCCGCAGATACGACTGGACGAGCCGGCGCGAGCGCCGGGAATAGAGCGCCGCGGCCGCCGGCCGGGGGACCGCCGCGGGCCTCGGTGCGGGCGTGGAGCGGCGAAGTGGAACCGAACCTGCCCGGGCCGGGGTCGCGGGCGTCGAACAGAAGAGCACCAGCAGGGCGCCGGTGAAGATCGCGTGTCTCACGCCGGTCATTCCCACCGGCCCCACCTCCCGACTAGGACCTTTCTTGAATCCCGACACCTTCGTCGTTCCGGTCCCGCCGAGCGACCCGTACCTGCGCATCGTCCCGCTCGGCGGCTGCGGCGAGATCGGCCGCAATATGACGGTCATCGAGACGAACGACGATCTGATCGTCGTCGACTGCGGCCTGATGTTCCCCGACGACGAGATGTTCGGGGTCGACATCGTCATCAACGACTTCACGTACGTGCGCGAGCGCAAGGACAAGTTTCGCGCGCTGCTGGTGACGCACGGCCACGAAGACCACATCGGCGGTATCCCGTACCTGCTGCGCGAGTTTCCGAAAGTGCCGATCGTCGGCACGCCGCTCTCGCTGGCGCTGATCCGCGCGAAGCTCAAAGAGCACAAGCCCGGTGAGTGGAACGCGCGCGAGGTGGAGCCCGGCGACCGCGTGCAGTACGGCGGCATCGAAGCGCAGTTCATCCACATCAACCACTCGCTCGCGGGCGCGTGCTCGCTCGCGATCCGCACGCCGCTCGGCACCGTGTTCCACACCGGCGACTTCAAGTTCGACCAGACGCCGATCGACGGCGACCCGGCCGACTTCGCGTCGATCGCGCGCGTGGGCGACGAGGGCGTTCTCGTGATGCTCTCCGACTCCACGAACGCCGAGCGCCCCGGCCACACGCTGTCCGAGCGTATCGTCGGCGAAGCGTTCTCGAACATCTTCGCGCGGGCCAAGGGGCGCATCATCGTGACCTCGTTCGCGTCGAACGTGCCGCGCATCCAGCAAGTGGTCGACCAGTCGAAGCGTTACGGCCGCAAGGTCGCGTTCCTCGGGCGCTCGCTGCAGAACGTCGTGCAGTTCGCGCGCCAGCTCGGCTATCTCGACATTCCCGAAAATCTCGTCATCCGGCTCGAGGACGTCGAGGAGCACCCGCCCGAGCAGATCTGCGTGATGACGACCGGGTCGCAGGGCGAGCCGATGTCGGCGCTCACGCGGCTGTCGGTGCGCGACCACAAGCACTTCAAGATCGTGCCGGGCGACACGGTGGTGATCGCGGCGACGCCGATTCCCGGCAACGAGAAAGCGGTCTCGAAGACGATCAACAACCTCTACCGCTTGGGCGCGAACGTGATCCACGGGAGCACGGGCAACGCGCACGTGTCGGGCCACGCATCGCAAGAAGAGCTCCTGCTGATGCTCAACCTCGTGCGCCCGAAGTACTTCATCCCGATTCACGGCGAGTACCGTATGCTCGTCACGCACGGGCGTCTGGCGACGCAGACCGGCGTCGCGGGCGACAACGTGTTCGTCGCGGAGAACGGCGACGTGCTCGAGTTCACCAAGGACAACGCGGAGAAGATCGGCCGCACGTACGGCGGCAACGTGATGGTCGACGGCAGCGGCGTCGGCGACGTCGGCGAAGCGGTGCTGCGCGACCGCAAGCACCTCGCCGGCGACGGCATCATGATGGTGGTCGTCACCGTGGACTCGGAAGAAGCGCGCGTCGTCGCAGGCCCGGATCTGATCTCACGCGGCGTGTTCTACTTGCCGGAATCGGGCGAGCTGGTCGATGAGCTGAAGGCGAAGCTGAGCGCGATCCTGGCGGACTGCAGCGTGGAGGGAATTCGGGACATCGGCAACGTGAAGGAGCACATCCGGTCGGGATTGTCCAAGGCGGTCTTCGAGAAGTCACGCCGCCGCCCGATCGTGATCCCGGTGGTGATGGAGGTTTGAGCGCTCTCTAACGAGCGCTCAAACCGCTCCCGCG
>JAXDMB010000333.1:0-2911 GCA_034666325.1 Vulcanimicrobiota bacterium | reverse complement strand
CGCGGCGACGCCGAACGCGGAGGTGAGATCGAGATAGCGGTTGCCGTCGACGTCGGTCACCGTCGCGCCGGACGCGGACGCCCAGAACACCGGGTAGTCCGCGCCGAGATAGGTCACTCCCGGCGCTTCGTATTTCGCCAGCTCCGACGCGAGCGCGCGCGAGCAGGGACCCGGGACCGCGGTGGTAATCGACTCGAGGTCCGGAGCGGTTACCACGGACTGCAGGTCGCGCTCCGTCATTCGCGGTCGATCCAGCGCACGAAATCGGCGATTCGGGGTGCGCCGCCGTGATGCCCCGCGACGGGCGGATCCTGCATCGCACCGAACGGCGCGACGCGCACGGCACCGATGCGCGCGGCGAGCGCGACCGCAGGCGCGTCGGGCGCGACGACGCCGAGCGCCTGCACCGGCAAACGCTGCGCGGCGGCATACGCGGCAACGGCATCGTCGTCCGGCACGGCGATGACCGGCAGCACGCGCGGTAAGAACGGCGGCGGCTCATCGCGCGGCGGATCGACGACGAGCGTCGCGTCCCCGCCACGAAAAACGACGCCGTGCCCGCTCGCGGCACGAAAGGCGGCCAGATTGCGATGAGAAGCGAGCTGCGCGATCCGCCCAAGCTCGCGAGAGCCGCCGGGAAACTCGACGGCAACACGCTCGCAGGCCGCCGCGAGAATCTGCGCGACGTGCTGGATCGCGTCGCCGTCGGCGTGCACGAACAGCGCGTGCAGCGACAGACAGCCTTCGCCGTCGTACAGCAGCGCGTCGCGCGCGATTCGTTCCGCGAGCGTGTCGTCGAGACGAGCGGTATCGTCGCGTGTCAGACGGCCGATGCTCGCGCGATGGCCGAACGGCACGAAGCGCGCTTCCGTGGGGCAGCGCGCGCGGATCGCGCGCAGGGTGTCATCGCGGCCGAACGCGACCACCGTTTCCGCCTCGGCGAAGACCGCGTCTTCATCCGGCTCGGCCCCGCCGTGCCAGGTGCGTGCGACCGCGGCACCCGCGAACGCCGGATGCTCCTGCGCGAGCGTGGAGAAGAAGCCCGCGACGAGCGCGTCGCTGCGGTCTTTCACGACCACGTCGCACTTCGCGCACAGCGCGAAGAGCGCGGGCACGACCGCGACGCCGACCGTCGTGTCGCTCGACACGACGACGACGCGGTCGACGCCGCGCGCCCACGCGGCGGGCGCACCATCGCGGTGCACGATACCGTCCAGCGCGTCGACGCTTCCGAGCTCCGACACGATCGCCGCTTCGAGCGCACGGCGGGTGATCCCGGAGAACAGCCGGTCGAGCGCGTAATCGACCACCGGCGTGCTATATCCCAAGCGCGCCTGGATCGCCGCTGTCGCGCGCACGCGCGGCGCGAAATCGGCGTCGCACCACCGCTCCGCGGCATCCGCGACGAACCCGATGATGCGCCTCGCAGCCAGCGCGCGCAGCGCGTCAGCCACGGCGCAGGAGCGCGTCAGCCATGGCGCGCGAGGAGCGTCTCCGCGTCGAGCGAGCAGCCGCGCAGCTCTGCGCCCTGATCTCGTCCGAGCAGCACCAGTCCCGGTTCGGCCGAGCCTGTCGACGGGCCGACGAGCGCGCCGAGATCTTCCGTGTCGATCGCGATCACCGAGCCGCGATTTGCGAGGTCGACGTGGCGCACCGTGCCGACCACGCCTTCCGGGAGCGGACGCCCGTCGCCGTCGACGACGATCGCCCGCAGCCAGGGCGGCGCGACCTTCGCGCGCGGCTCGATCCTCGCGCGCGCATCGAATCCGTCGTAATACTGCGACGACAGCTCGGTCATCCCGTACTCCGCGACGACCGACGAAACGGGCACGTCGAGCAGCGCCGACGCTTGCGCGTACAGCGTTGCCCGCTCGACGATGCGGCTGCGGCCTTTGAAGCCGCCGGTTTCCATGACGCGCGAGCCCATAGGCAGCGCGCACCCCGTTCCGCGCTCGGCGAGCGCGTCGAGCAGCGCGACGAGCGCGAACGCGGTCGTGGCGACACACACCGCGACGCCGTCCGCGCGCGCGCGCTCGACGTCGCGCACGAAACCGTCCACGTCGAGCGCGTCGCCGTGCAGATGCCAGCCGTCCGCGCCGTCGCCGCGCTCGCGCGCGACCGTGCGCATCATGAACCCGAGCGAGCTGTGCGGGCGCTCGCGCGGATCGGGCACGAGGTTCACGTAGCGCAGGCGCGCACCGTCCGCAAGCAGCATGCGGTCGAACGACGCGAGCAGCGCCGCTTCGTACAACCGCGTCGTCTGCAGGTCGTGCCGCCCGCCGCGCCCGAGCGTGGTGCCGCTGGTCTCGAACCACACCGCCGTGTCGCGCGCGGGAAACGTCGCCAAGCGCGCCTCTTTGAACGCCGCGGCCGGCACCGCCGGAATCTCGCCGATGCGCGCGGGAAGACGCGCGGGGCCGAAGCCCGCCGCGCGCGCGAACGCCGCGTAGGGCGCGTTGCGCGCGATCTGATAGGCGAACAGATCGCGCGCGAGCGCGAGAAACGCGTCGTCGTCGAGCGCGTATGCCTCGACCGCGCCGAGGATGCGCGCGTCGAGGGCATCCGCCTGGGCGCTCACGTCAGCCGCCGGGGCGCTCTTTCTTGCGGTGCGCCGCGGTGAACGGCGTGCCTTTGTCCTTGGGGTCGGTCGTCGTCATCAGACCCACCATGTCGGAGAAGTTCTCGGCGTAACCGCTCAGCGTGCTCGCGTTCTTCTTCGCGTCGGTGGCGGTGAGCTTGTACAGCCGCCCGTCGAACGTGCCGGCGAGCGTGAGCTTCTCGTTGTTCGTCCGGACCCACGTACCGCTGAGCGCGTCACCTTTCTGCGTGAGGTAGAAGTGCGAGTAGATCGCCCGGCCGGTGCCGTTGAGCGGCTGCATCTGAACCTCCCACACGCCGTCCATCGTGGAGA
>JAXDMB010000332.1:0-10814 GCA_034666325.1 Vulcanimicrobiota bacterium | reverse complement strand
GATTGTGCGACGAGTTCCGTTGATGCAGCGGCGGCGGGTCTCGTTTCGCGCTAGCCGATCACCGGTGTTCGGGTATTCCCGATCCCACGTCGTCGGCCGACATCGCGGTGGTGATGACTGAGTGATGCTCGGGTATCCCCGAGCCGACGTCATTGATTGACGCAAATGTACCACCAAGGATTGCAGAAAGTAGCGCGACTATTACCAGCATTCCGAATACCGCTTTCAAAGTTTTGAGTGCGTGCGATACGTACGATCGTACCTATCTCGTGCAGTATAGTGGGTCTGCTGCAATTTGCGAGTCGATACCTCATGCACAACCGCGCGAAAGTCTAGTACGAACGGTCGGTAGACGGTGCTGCGTGCGTCGTGCAGCATCGTACGAGATGGATCTAGCCGTTGCCGCGCGGGTGTGCCCGGTGCGCTCGAATGCAGGAGAACTGACGTGTCCCGATTGCGGGCACCGTCCATCTCAGCATGGGGATCGCGGGTGCATTCACTACGATCCCGGTACGCGGCTCAGCCGTCCGCTCTCGTGCTCGTGTGCTCGAACAGGGTCCGAACTTCGCGTTCGGTCCTTCGAGCCGCAGCAGCGCGATAGCGGCGACCTGCCGCCGATCGTCTCTGCGAGCCGCGCTTCCGCCACACCGGAGCAGCGGCTTGCCTACACCCCGGAGACGATCGGCGGCGGGGTTTTCTAGCCGCGCAGGCGCTTCAGGCGCGCGCGCGCATCATCGGCGAACGCCGCCGCAAAGCGGTCGTTCAGGCCGAGGGCGTGTTCGTAGCATGCTACGGCCCGCGCGCGATCGCCGTCGTGCTCCGCGATGACGCCCGCGTGGTACCAAAGGCGCGGCTCGGCGGTGTTCCAGGCCGTCGCACGCGCCGCCGCCCGGCGGGCGACGTCCCAGCGGCCGGCCCGCGCGGCGGTCCAGGCCAGGGTGTCCTCCGCGAACACGTCGTCGCGCACGGCCAGCTCCCGGGTAGCGATCGCGTAGGCGTCGTCGAGGTGCGTCCCGTGGTCGGCGTACTCGAGCGCCAAGAGCCGGTCGACGAGGTGGCCGGCGTTGCCGATCCGCTCGACGGCCGCGATCTCGTCGCGGGTGGCGGTCGCGGCGGCCGGATCGCCCAGGTGCTCGTGGGCGTCCGCCAGGAGGCCGAGGTTCTCGGGCGACGGCGTTAGGCGAACTGCGTGCGCCGCGGCGGTGCGGACGTCGTCCCAGCGGCCGAGCGCCGCTGCGAAGCGCGCCGTACCGGTGAGGGCCTGGACGTCGTCGGGAAAGCGGTCGAGCGCGGTGCGTTCCTCACGCAGCGCTTCGTCGGCGTCGCCGGCCGCGAACGCCAGCTCGCCGAGGCGCGCGTGGAACCAGGCGCGGCGCTCGTTGGGAATGCCGTAGATCGCGTCCGTGCGCCGCGCGGCGCGCCCGAGCAGCGCGCGGGCTCGCGGCAGATCGCCGGTCAGCTCGGCCAGACGCGCTGCGACGGTTTGCACGCCTTCGGTCTTGCCGTTGCCGGCCACGGCGACGATCGTCTTCGCCGCGGCGTAGTCGCCGAGCTCCATGTCGAGCGCCGCTTCGTTCAGCGCGAGCGAGCTGTCGTTGGGCGCGATGCGGCGCGCTTCGCGCACCGTCGCGAGCGCGTCGCGAAAACGGTGCAGCGTCAGCTGCGCGGCGGCGAGCTCTTGCAGTGCGACGACGTTGTTGCGCGGCTGAATGCGCAGCGAGCGCCGCGCCGCCGCTTGCGCGCGCAGCACGTCGCCCACGTCGCCGCGCTCGCGGTAGCGCTGGAGATACTGGTCCGCGAGCAGGCGCGGCGTGATCTGGTCTTCCGCGTCGCGCGTGAGCCGCGACTCTTCGAACGCGATCGTCTTCGCGCGAATCGTCGCGTCGTCGCGCAGCGGCGCAGGCGTCAGCGCCGCCGCCGGATCACCGACGACGGCGCGCGACGCGAGGGCCGGCCACATCGCGAACGCGGCGAGCGCGCTCACGATGAGGCCGATGATCGCGGGCCGCTTCAGAAGTGGATCCCCACCCCGACGTACGGCCCTTGGTGGTTGAACCCGACCGGCGCGTCGGTGCGCACGTTGCTGCGGTCGCCCAAGAATCCGGCGTCGAGGAACAGCGGCGAGTGGTTCGGTTGGATCGACGCGCCGATCGTGTAGCGCACCTCACGGTACGACACGCCGCGCGATCCGGCGCCGCCCACGCTGTACTGCCCGTTCACGTTGGGATAGAAGAACACGTTTCCGTGCAGCGAGAAGTTCTGGTCGACGTCGGCGAGCTTTTCGATGCCGTAGCCGATGCCGTGCTGGCGCGGCTCGAAGTTGCTGCCGCGCGTGAGGTACGACACCGCGCCGTAGACGCGCGGGCCGGTGACCTTGAGGCCGGCACGCACGTCGTAGTCGTAGTCCACCGCGGTGAACGACGGCACGAAACCGATGCCTTGCGGCCCGATACCGGTGACGAGGCCCGTGCGCGTGGAGTACTGGTACTTGCGGCCTTCGCCGCCCACGTACACGTCGTACTGCCCGAGCGGAACCTCGAATGCTGCGCGTACCGCGTACGAGCGGTAGTTGTCGCCCTTCGCCGGGCCCGCGAACGCGTTGTAGATCAGCGGCGGCGCGATGTAGTCGCCGGCGACGTAGTGCACGGTGTGGTTGATCCGCTGCCCGAGATTCTGCTGCGGCCCGAGCTTCGGCGACGCCGTGAAGTCGTTGCCGGAATTCGGATCGGTGCCGTACGTCGCCGGCGCGGTGCCTTGCTGCGGCGCGGGCTCGGTGGTGTAACCGCCCGGGCCGCGCACGGTGGACGGCTGCGCTTCGGCGGCGCCGGGATTCGGCGGGGTCTGCGGCTGTTTGGTGCTCTGCGCGGATGCGGCACCGGTCGCGGCGATGAACGCGGCGAGAGCGAAGGGAACGAGTCGCGCGATCATCGCGGGTCTCCGAGGTAGGGGAAGCCGCGCAGCGGGTGCTTCGCAGCGGGGGTCGTGTTGTCGCTGGTCAGGCACGGCGTCTCGCGGTTGTCGTCCGGCGCGAGGCCGAGCTTGGGAATGAGGCTGCCGTAGAGCGCGCCGAGGTCGAGATCGATGACCGGGCTGCGCGGATCGCGCCCTCCGAACTGGCGGTACGGATCGCCCAGCGCTTTTTTGATCCCTTGGATGCCGTCGGGCGGAACCGTGCGGATGATCTGAACGGGCAGGCCGCTCTTGCCGTTGGTTTCGACGGCGAGATAGCGCGCGGGTCCGGCTTGCGACAGATCCGCCTCGATGAAGTCCGGAATCAGCACTTTGACGGCTGCGTCCGCGACGGCCGCCGAACGGCCGGCGGTGTGGATCATGTACTCGCGAACCGACTTCGCGAGCACGGCGTCATCGGTCAGCGCGGAGCGGTTCGTGGCGTCGTGGTTGCGGAACGCTTCGGTGGCTTCTTTGATCGCGGGGCGCGCGAGGCGCTCGACCTGCGACCACGTGCCGCTCTCGTCCGCCGGACCGCCCGTGCGCGTGTTGTGATTGCGCACGATGTTCGCAAGCGAGTTGAACGGCGACTGCGGCGACGCGTCGGGATCGCTGTCTTTCAGCGAGGTGGTCGCCCACACGTTGATGCGCCCGAGCCGGCCGCCGTCGGCGAGCAGCCGCCGCGGAACTTCCACGACGAGCGAGAGCACGTTGTACCCGGCGAGAAAGTCGACGCCGTTCTTGCGGAAGCAGCGCTCGCTGTTGGGCGGCGGATTCGGCTGTTTGGAGAAATCGCGGTCCGGCTCGATCTTGCTGAAACGCGCGAGGTCGAAGTAGAACGGGTCTTCGCGCGGTCCCGCAAACGCCATGATGCCGTTGCCGAGATCGGTGACCTGGTTGTACGGCGCGACGCCGGTGCGCGCGGACGTCACGACCGTCGTGCGTGTCCCGACTGCGGCAGGGCGCGCGGGTCCGTACACCGCGATCTTTTGATTGGCACCGACCACGTCGGGCTTGAACTGGATCACGAGATCTTCGGTCGCGTCCGACTGCAGTCCGATCTTGAACTGGTACAGAACGCCCGGATCGAAGAACGTCTGCGTGCCGAGTCCCGGCGGAATCAGCGGGAACACGTCCATGACGAAGACGACCTTTGACGGGTCGTTGGCCGGGAAGACGTAGACGTCGGTGATGTCGGTGCCCGGACGCGCGAGCGTGATGGGCGAGTCCTGGTGATCCGACGCGAACGCGCGCGGGGCGGCATAGAACACGCCTGCGGCCGCCACCAGCGCGATACACAGGAATGCGAGTAGAGATGACGCGATGCGTCGCACGGGTAGATTCTCCTCAGAATGTAACTGAGACCGGCCATACCCGAGGCGCGCCGCGCGCGAAGTGTTCCGAGCACCTGGTTGCCTGACGCAAAACGCTCGCCGACTCCGGCCTCACCACGCACCACCACATCTCGAGGAGCTGCACACATCATGACCGATGACGAAGTCCGTCCCTGGGTCGGCAAGCCGGTTCGTATCACGCTCGACGACGGGCGGGTCCTCGCGGGGACGCTGCATGCCGACGACGGGCACGGACACGGTCACAGCCACTACGCCGTCGTGTCCGATCCCGTCGCCGAAGGGGGCGAGAAGGTGACCGAGGTGGTCCACGGCGCCGGCCGGATCACCGTGGTCGAAGACGCGTCCGACGACCCGGCCGCGGTCGAATGATCGACGATTTCGGACTCCTCGTGTCGCGGCTCGCCGTCGGGCTGAGCTATGCCTCGCACGGCGCGCAGAAAGCGTTCGGCTGGTTCGAAGGACCCGGCCCACAGGGCGCGGCCGGCTTCATGGAGAGCCTCGGCCTCAAGCCCGGTGAGAAGTACGCGACGACGGCCTCGTACGGCGAGCTCGCGGCCGGCACGCTGATCGCGCTCGGGCTCGGCGGCCCGATCGGCCCGGCGATCCTCATCTCGGGCATGATCGTCGCGCAGACGACCGTGCACGCGAAGAACGGGTTCTTCGCGGCCAAGGGCGGCGTCGAGGTCGGCGTGCTGTATGCTGCGGCGGCGCTGGCGTACGCGTCGAGCGGCTACGGCGACCTGTCGCTCGACCACGCGTTCGGACTGCACGAAAAGCTGCGCCATCCCGCGCTGACCACGCTCGCGCTCGCAGGCGCCGTAGCGGCGGCCTACGGCGTGCTGGGCCAACGCGACTCGTCGCCGCCGGACGGGACCATGGCGACGCCGACGATCCCGGGCGACCGCCAGAGCAACGGCTCGACGAGCGGCTCCACGCCGTCGCCGGCCGCGAGCTAAAGCCGCTAGGGGAGCTCCGGCAGCAGGCGGTCGAGCGTCTCGTGCGCGGTCTGCACGATCGCGACGAGGCGCTCGTCCTGCTCGCGCACGACCTCCGGGTCCTTGATGAACCGGTGGTTGATGCGGACGTTCGCGACCGACGCGGCGAGCGCGGCGCGAAAGAAGTGCAGCCCGCATTCGACGTCGCTGACCAGGTGCGTGTTGCCGAGCGCGTTCGCGCGCTCCGCGAGCGCGATGCCTTCGGCGCACAGCCCGGCCGCGGCGAGCGGCGCCTCGGCCGCGCCGATCAGCGCCCGCTGCAGCGCAGCGGTGCGCGCGCGCTTTTGGTCCTCGGTCGCCTTCGGAAGCGCGGACGCGTCGACCACGCGCTGGTAGGCGGCCTCGTCGAGCGGGCGTGCGGCGCCGAACCGGTCGCGAAGCCGGTCGGCGGCGTTCGCGATCGCCTCCGCATCGGCGCGCACGGCGGCGTAACGCTCGCTTCCCGCCGTGATTTTCGCCACCATCGCGCAGAGCGCGGCGCCCAGCGCGCCGACCAAGGTCGCAGCCGAGCCGCCGCCGGGCGTGGGGTCGGGTGACGCCAAGCGGTCGAGATATGCATCGATTCCGTTCACCAGGCGGTCTACCAGGCAAGAACCCAAGACGCCTCGCGGCGAATAGGGTTCGGTCGCGCCGTTCCAGCTGGTTTCAAAAAGCACGGCGTGTTTGAACGAATTTGCAAAGGAATCAAACACATCGTGCAGACCCTCGAGAAAACGCGCGGGGACGTCAAAGACCTCGCGCTCGCCGATGCCGGGAAGTCCCGCATCGAATGGGCGGCCAGCTTCATGCCCGTGCTCGCCCAGATTCGCGACCGCTTCGAAAAGACGAAGCCGCTCGCCGGCGTGCGCATCGGCGCGTGCCTCCACGTCACCACCGAGACCGCCAACCTGATGCTCGCGCTCAAGGCCGGCGGCGCCGACATCGCGCTGTGCGCGTCGAACCCGCTCTCCACGCAGGACGACGTCGCGGCGGCGCTGTGCGCGCACTACGAGATCCCGACGTACGCGATCAAGGGCGAGCCCGAGACCACGTACTACAATCACATCGAGGCGGTGATCGCCAGCAAGCCGCACATGTCGATGGACGACGGCTGCGACCTCGTCACGACGATCTACACCAAGCACAACGCGCTGCTCAAAGAGATGATCGGCGGCTGCGAAGAGACGACGACGGGCGTCATCCGCCTGCACGCAATGGAGAAGGACGGCGTGCTGCCGTACCCGGTGATCGCGGTCAACGACGCGCTGACCAAGCACATGTTCGACAACCGGTACGGCACGGGCCAGTCGACGCTCGACGGCGTGATTCGCGCGACCAACGCGCTGATCGCCGGCTCGACCGTCGTGGTGGTCGGCTATGGCTGGTGCGGACGCGGCGTCGCGTCGCGCGCCAAAGGCCTCGGCGCCCATGTGGTCGTCACGGAGATCGACGCGCGCAAGGCGCTCGAAGCGAAGATGGACGGCTTCGAAGTGATGCCGATGGCGGAAGCCGCCAAGCTCGGCCACATCTTCATCACCGTCACCGGCAACTACCACGTGATCCGCAAGGAGCACTTCGAGGTGATGCGCGACGGTGCGATCGTGTGCAACTCGGGCCACTTCAACGACGAGCTCGACCTCGACGCGCTCGAAGCGCTGTCGACCGGCAAGACGACGCCGCGCGAGTTCGTGGAGTCGTACGCGCTGCACAACGGCCGCACGGTGCGCGTGCTGGGCCAGGGCCGTCTCATCAACCTCGCCGCGGGCGAAGGCCATCCCGCTTCCGTGATGGACATGTCGTTCGCGAACCAGGCGATGGCCGCGGCGTATCTGGCGCAGAACTACAAGACGCTCGACAAGAAGGTCTACTCGGTTCCGGACCACATCGACGAAGAAGTCGCGCAGCTGAAGCTCGCCGCGTTCGGCATCGACATCGACACCCCGACGCCGGAGCAGGTGAAGTACATGGCGAGCTGGAGTGAGGGAACCTAGCGTGGCCTACCAGCGGCTGTTCACGTCCGAGTCGATCACCGAAGGGCATCCCGACAAGGTCGCGGATCAGATTTCGGACGCGATCCTGGACGCAGTGCTGGCCGAGGATCCCAAGGGGCGGGTCGCGTGCGAGACGTTCGCGATCACCGGACAAATCCACGTCGCCGGCGAGATCTCGACGACCGCGAAACTCGACTATCCCCACATCGTTCGCGAGACGGTTCGCGAGATCGGCTACACCAGCAGCGACGTCGGTTTCGACTGCTCCACGTGCGGCGTCTCGATCTCGCTCGACGGGCAGTCGCCCGACATCGCGATGGGCGTCGACAAGGCGCTCGAGGCCAAGGAGAACGCGGCGGACCGCGATCCGTACGATCTCACCGGCGCGGGCGATCAAGGAATGATGTTCGGGTTCGCGTGCCGCGAGACGGAGCAGCTCATGCCGCTTCCGATCACGCTCGCGCACGAGCTCACGCGGCTGCTCGCGAAGACGCGCAAGAGCGGCGGCATCGCGTACCTGCGCCCCGACGCCAAATCGCAGGTGACGGTCGAGTACGACGGCCATACGCCCGTTCGCATCGACGCGGTCGTGATCTCGACGCAGCACAATCCTGACGTGGAGCTCGCACAAATCGAGCGCGACGTGACCGAGCAGATCATCGATGCGGTGATCCCCAAGAAGCTGCGTGACGCGAACCTGAAGATCTACGTCAACCCGACGGGCCGATTCGTGATCGGCGGGCCGATGGGCGACGCCGGTCTCACAGGCCGCAAGATCATCGCCGACACGTACGGCGGGATGGCTCGCCACGGCGGCGGCGCGTTCTCGGGCAAGGACCCCACCAAGGTCGACCGCTCGGCCGCGTATGCGGCGCGCTACGTCGCCAAGAACGTCGTCGCCGCCGGACTGGCAGAACGATGCGAGATCCAGGTCGCGTACGCCATCGGCGTCGCCCACCCGGTCAGCGTTTTCGTCGAGACGTTCGGGACGAGCACAATTCCGGAAGAGAAGATCGCGCAGCTGATCAAGGCGCACTTCGACCTGCGCCCGGCGGCGATCATCCACAACCTCGACCTGCGCCGTCCCATCTACAAGCAGACGGCGGCGTACGGCCACTTCGGCCGCCCGGAGCTCGACCTGCCGTGGGAAAAGCTCGACAAGGCCGAAGCGCTGCGCGCCGATTCCGGCCTGCGCGGCGACGTGGACCGCGAGCTTGCTCCGCTGACGGCTTAGCTGCCGAGCGGACGACCATGCAGCAGAGGCGCCGGGTGACCGGCGCCTCTTTGCTTTTCGCGGAACGTCTGTGTCGTGGAGAGCGTTATGGAGTCGACTCCACCATGAGGTATCTGATGCTCCGCAAATCTCTCCTAGCGCTCGCCATCGCCGCCATGTCGGCGCTGCCGCTCGCAGCCTCCGCCCAGTACAACGGCCAGAACAACGGTCCGTACAACGGAGGCACCGGCGACACGCTGCTGCCGTCGCAGACCGTCATCTCCGGTACGCTCGAGCAGACGATCAACAGCCGCAACGCGCAAGTGGGCGATCCGTTCGTCCTCGACGTGCAGCCGCCGTTCCCCGCAGACGACAACCGCTATCAGGGTGCGAAGGTGTACGGCCACGTCGCGAACGTTTCGCGTGCCACCGGCATGAAGAAGGGCGGCGTAGCGCTCTCGTTCGACCGCCTGACGCTGATGGACGGTACGACCGCTGCTCTTCAGGGTCAAGTTCTCTCGCTCGACGCGCAGGGCAACAAGGCGAACTCCACCGCGAAAACGATCGTCGGCGGCGTCGTCGGCCAGATCGTCGGCAACTACATCGGTAAGCACATCGGCACCGACGTGGGCGGCGCGATCGGCGCGGTCGGCGGTGCGATCTACGCCGCAAACACCGGCCAGAACATCACCGTGAACCAGGGCACGACCGTTTCCATGAAGACCACGGCGCCCGCGACGATCCTGTCGCGCCGCCAGGCCGGCTACCCGAACGGCAACAACAACAACGGCGGCTACAACAACGGCCAGAACCAGTACCCGACGCCGTACCCGACCCCGTACCACTAAGATTTCGTCCTAACATCCACCTAGAGACGAACAAGGCGAGGCACCGCTCCGGCGGTGCCTCTCTTTTTCTCTATGGTGCGCACACCGAGCGCGACGGCGTTCCGACGACACCTTGTACGAATCGGATTTGCTGCTCCATCCATGCGCCCGCTTGGTTCGGGCGCAGCATCCGAGGATGTGACCGCGTCCAGAACGACCGCGCTTCAGCTAAAGTCCACGAGGAATAGAACGTTCCCAGCATCGGGATATCGCAAGACAGCGAATAGCCGTGCTGCCGTCCCAGGTCCGTGAATGCCCGAAAGATCGCGCCGATGTACTCGATCGAACCCGCGTCCGTCTCTAGGTAGGTCTTCCGAGCGCCGACTGAGCGGCGTGGAAGATATCCAAGGTCTTCGATTTCCTTGGTAACGGGCTCGCCTTCGCCGAAGCGCTGCGCCTTGTAGTGCAGTTTGCCGGGCCCCGCGAAGCGGCTCAATATCAGCGATGTGAGCGGTTCTGGGTTTTGAATCGCTTCGTACATGACGACTTCCGCGATGGCGCGTCGGTCGACGCGCCACCGCTTTTCCGCGGCGACGATAGCGCTCTTGTTCTTTTTCATCCACCATGCGGCCCGCTCGCGCGGTGTGAGGGCCCCGGGCGTATCGCTGAGCTCGTATGATATCTGCGGGCGGAGACCGTTGAAGACGCTCGGCACGTCCGAGGATGACATCGTGTTGACGTAGTTGAGCGCAGTGCAGGCCGCGATGGCGCACATGACGACGAAAACCGCAGCCTTTTGCCGCCGTGTCGGGTGGATCATGGGACTAGTCGCAGGTACCGATTTCCGACTGGTACATGTCGAAGCTGCCTTCCCAGTCGATCGACCCCCCGTCGGTCCATGAGCCGCTCGCAGTCATGAAATTATTGTAGTGATTCGGACCCATCGTGTGCGCGCTGAAGTTACCACAGTAATCTCGCGCGATCGTGAACTCGCTCCACGGCTGGCTGATGCACTGCGTCACGGAATAGCTGTCGTACGTGTAGATCGTCAAGCAGACGGAGCCGTAGGCGGTTTGGGCACGAGTCGGTGGAGGCGCGGAGAACGAGATCACCGTGAGCACGAGGGCGGCGGCTGCCGCAATCGCGAGAACCCGCGGCCTCATGAGTCAATCTCTAAGGACGACGTGGCACGGGTTCCGGCTTCGTGATGCCGCACGAGCGTGTCGCCATGCGCGAAGTCCGCGAGTATGGTGATGCGATCATTCGGACCGACGATGAACCCGGTCACGTGGCCATTCATTTTCCATCCCGGCAGCACGAAGTCGACGTGCTGCTCGTACACGCGCGAGACGCCGTCACGCGCGACGTGGAATCTTCCCCGGACGTTTTCTGCCGCGATCGTTTTGGCAGCGGCTCCCTTGAACGCTTCCGGCGACTTTCGAGCGGAAGCCGGCGGCGCAGGTACGTAGATGTGGACGTCTTTGCTTGCGGAACTCCGCGGCACA
>JAXDMB010000331.1:0-2905 GCA_034666325.1 Vulcanimicrobiota bacterium | reverse complement strand
TGCTCGGCGGACGGCGTGCGAATCCGCAGCTCGGCGATCTCCGTGTTCGTCACCTCGGTCTCTTCGGGCTTGTCGATCAAGCCGCGGTGCACGAAGTGGCCGAGGTGCGCGAGCGTGGTGTTCTCGCGCACGGCCATGCCGAGCACGAGTCCTTGCGCTTTGCGGTCCTCGGTGATAAGCGCGATCCCGGCGCGAATGGCCGTGCGCGGCGAGCGAATCGCGACGTGCTCGCCGTCGACCGAGATCTCGCCTTGGGTCGGGATGTCGGCGCCCGCGATCGCGCGCACGATCTCGGTGCGCCCCGCGCCCACCAGACCCGCGAGACCGACGATCTCACCGGCATGAACGCGGAACGCGATGTCGTTCACGCGCACGCCGCTCGCCGCGCTGATGCCGCGCACGTCGAGCATCACCTTTGCGTCCGGCGCGACCGGCGGCAACTCGGGGAAATGCGCCTCGAGCGAACGGCCGACCATGAGGCGGATCAAATCGTCCTGCGGCATTTGCGCGATCGGACGCGTCTCGACGGTCTTGCCGTCGCGCAGCACCGTGACACGGTCGGCCACATGCGGCAGCTCTTCGAGCCGGTGCGAGATGTACACGAACGCGACGTTTTGCGCGCGCAGTGTGCGGATCAGCGTGAACAGTGCGTCGGTCTCCCGCTCGGTGAGCGCCGCGGTCGGCTCGTCCATCACGATCAGCCGCGCTTTGCGCACGAGGCACTTCGCGATCTCGGTGAGCTGCTGCTCGGCGACGGAAAGCCGGCGCGCAGGCCGGTCGAGCGGCAACGCGATTCCCAACTCGCCGAGCACCTTCGCCGCTTCGGCTGCGGCGGCGGGCTTGTCGAGAAACAAGCCCTTGCGCGGCTCGACGCCGAGCACGATGTTCTCGATCACGCCGAGGTCGGGAACGAGGTTGAACTCCTGGTAGATCATGCCGATCCCCAGCCGCTCGGCGGTCTTCGGGCCGTCGATCGCGACGCGTTTGCCGTCGACCTCGATCTCGCCCGAATCCGCGGGCTGCGCGCCGGCGAGGATCTTCATCAGCGTCGATTTCCCCGCACCGTTCTCTCCGACGAGCGCGTGCACTTCGCCCGCGTTCACCTCGAACGACACGCCGTCGAGCGCGCGCACGCCGGGAAACGTCTTCACGATGTCGCGCATGCGCAGCAGCGGCGCACCGGCCGCAGCGGCGGCCACGCTATTTGCCGGCGTCGGCCTTGGTGTAGGTTCCGACGGGAACGGCGATCTTCGCGGGCGGCTTCTTGCCGCTGAAGTAGTCGTGGATCGCGTCGATCGTCTTCGCACCGATCTGATCCGGGTGCTGGATCGCGTCGCCGTACATCTGGCCCTTCGCGATGGCGGTTTTCGCCTCGGGCTGCGCGTCGTAACCGATGACGACCACTTTGCCGCCGAGCCCCGCCGACTGGATCGCCTTCGCGGCGCCGAGCGCGGAGTCGTCGTTGATCCCGAACACGCCCTTGAGATCTTTGTGCGACTGCAGGATGTCCTCCATGGACGAGGACGCCTTCGCGCGCTCGCCGCCGCCGTCGATGTCCGACACGATCGTCACGCCGGGGCACGTCGCCGCGATCGCCTGCTTGAAGCCTTTCACGCGGTCTTGCACGGACGTCACGGCGGGCTCGTCGATGATCGCGATCGTGCCGACGTGGCCGGGGAGCGCCTCGCACATCAGCTTGCCGGCCTGCGCGCCGCCTTGGACGTTGTCGCTCGCGATGTGCGAGACGACCATGCCGTCCTTGGACGCGTTGGCGATGTCGGCGGTGAACACGGGGATGTTCGTCTTGTTCGCCTCGACGATCGCGCTGCCGATGGCCTGCGAGTCGTACGGCGTGAGGACGATCGCGTCGACCTTCTGCGAGATGAAGTCCTCGACTTGGCTCTGCTGCTTCGCGTTGTCGCGCGATGCGTCGACGACCGTGACGGTGTAGCCGTACTTGGCCGCCTCGTCTTTCATGCCGCGCTCCATGTCCTGATAGAACGAGGCTTCGCGGTTCTGAATCGACACGCCGATCTTCTTGGCGCCGCCGGACGCCGCCGCCGATTGCGGCGCGGTCGTCGCGGTCGCGTCAGCGGCCGTCGCCGCGGTGGGCGCGGCGCTCGTCGTGGTGGTCGTCGTCGAAGAGCTCGACGTCGACGTGTCGGACGACTTCGCGCAGCCGGCGAAGGCCAGGGCGAGCGCGCATGCGAGAACGAAGGGCTTCTTCATACCGACGAATCGGATGCTGTAGGCGGCGCGGGAACCCCTGCGAGCGCGAGCGCCAGCGTCGATTGCCACCTAGTTGACAATGGTTCTCATCTGTTGTCACGGCCGCCTCGGCGAGCGCCGTTCGGTATGTTCGCGGCCGGCGAGCCGTTCGGAGCCGCTGTGCTCGCACGCCTGCTTTTGCTCGCGAACCGCGCCGCTGAGCGTGATCGCGGGCATCCCTGCCCGTGGCGCGCACGCGTTTGGTGCGCCAAGCACGGGTATTTGCGCATTCGGAGCTTCGCCGGTCCCGGGCTGGGGCTCGCCTGCCCGGCATAGCGCGTCCGCACGTCGTCCACCTCTTCGCGCCCGTGCGGCGACCCGTAACGATCGCGTTATCTTTTGGTTGCGCGGGCGCTAATTCACGCTTGCGCGCTGCGGTTGCGGCGCTTATCCACAGTATCGCGGGTCACTCCTGTGTACCGTGTGGAGACTGATTCGCGGGTTCGAGCGCCCGGCGGCTGATGTGGCCGGTCAGGCGGTGTGGGCTGTCGGGCGGATAATACGGATGCTTTGCCTAGTAGGACAAGCTATCTACTTAAGCGAAGATCGCGGACCGCCGGCTGGACCGGCACGGGAGCTCATCGCTTGACGGAGACGAAGTGATGCCGCAAACGCTTCCAGGTGGTGTCCTGGTGTA
>JAXDMB010000330.1:0-3785 GCA_034666325.1 Vulcanimicrobiota bacterium | reverse complement strand
GCCTCGTCGAAGCTGAAGTGGAAGTTGAACCGCTTCGCGACCGCGACCGCGCGATGGATGAAATCGTCTTCGTCGCTCGCGGACGACAGCTCGTTCTGCGCCGAGGCGTCCGTCATGACGACCTGCTTGAAGCCTTCGATGTGCGGATTGTCGGATGCGAGCGGTGTGCCCGCCGTGGCGCCGCCGCCGACCGTCGAGCCCGGAACGCCGAGACCCGGCGTCGCGCCGGCCGCCGATGAAGCGGCGCCTTCCGCGGCTCGTGCGTGCTCGTCCCCGGGCGGCTTTCCGCCGGCGCCGTCGTCAGATGTGCTCACTGCTCGCTCCTTCTGATGCGCGGCGTCGACCCGGGCTTCGCGCCGTAATGGTACGGCGCATAGTCACACGTCGCCGTTCGGATTCCTGGTTGCAGACGGTTCGCCGGCGGGGCTCGCCGGGGGCTCTCCGCCTCGGCGATGCGCTTCGAAGCTCTGCGCTTCGACGAACACTTTCGTCGCTTCCGGGTGCGCGTCTTTGATCGCGCGCTCGATGCGCGTCACGGCCGTTTCCACGTCGTTCGCCGACGCTGCGTTCGCGAAGTCCAAGCTCAGCGCGACGAGCACGTCGTCCGGCCCGAAGTGCATCGTGAGGACGTCGTTGACACGGTCGACCATGCGGTCCGAGCGCGCGATGCGCTCGATGTCCGCGCGCACCGCGGGATCCGCCGCTTCGCCGGTGAGCAGGCTCTGGCACTCGCGCGCGAGCAGCAGCGCCGTGACCGCCAAGATCACGCCGATGACGACCGACGCGACGCCGTCGAGAACCGGCATGTTCAGCACTTGCGCGAACGCGAGGCCCGCGAACGCGACGACCAGCCCCGCCACGGCGGCGCTGTCCTCGAACAGCACCGTGAACACCGCGGGATCTTTGCTGAGCGCAGCCGATGCGAACACGCTCTTCCCGCCGGAGTCCGCGCGTAAATGGCGGTAGGCGACGAACCACGCGGCGCCCTCGAACACCAGCGACGCGCCGAGCACGACGTAGTTCACGACGGCGTGCTCCACCGGATGCGGCGCGCGAATCTTCGCGATCCCTTGCACCACCGATAGGCATGCACCGAGCCCGAACACGATCATCGCGACCAGAAACGAGTAGACGTACAACTGCAAGCCGTGCCCGAACGGATGCGCCGCATTGGCGGGCTGCTTCGCGCGGTTGAGGCCGTAGAGCAGCAAGAGCTGATTGCCGGTGTCGACCAGCGAGTGGATGCCCTCGCTGAGCATCGCGGAGCTGCCGGTGAACGCCGCCGCGCCGAACTTCGTGAGCGCGATGAGCGCGTTGCCCGCCAGCGCGGCGTAGACCACGACCGCCGACTCGCGTTGTGCCATCGCTCGATGTTGTCGACCCGGCGCCGGCGCGCCTCTGCGCGGAAGCCGCCTTACGCGGCAGCCTCCGCCACCCCGATTTCCGCGGTGACGTCCAGCGCCGCGCAAAGGTCGTGAATCAGGTCGTCCGCGTCTTCGAGCCCGACCGAAAGACGCAAGAGGTCGGGCGTGACGCCGAGCTCTGCTTTGCGCTCGGCGGGAACGGTCTTGTGCGTCATCTCCGAGGGGCTGCAGATCAGCGACTCGACGCCGCCCAGCGATACGGCGAGGTTGAACAGGCGCGTGCTGCGCGCGAGCGCGAGCGCGCGTTCGCCGCCGCCGTGCACGCGGAACGAGACGACGCCGCCGAACCCGCGCTGCTGGCGCTTGGCGAGCTCGTGATCCGGATGCGACGCGAGGCCGGGATAGTACACCGCTTGGACGTCGTCGCGCGACTCGAGCCAATGCGCGAGCGCGAGCGCGTTCTGCTCGTGGCGGCTCATCCGCAGCGCGAGCGTCTTCGCGCCGCGCAGCGTGAGGTACGCGTCCTGCGGTCCGGGGACCGCGCCGACCGCGTTCTGGTGATACGCGATTTGCTCGAACAGCGCGGGCTCGTCCGTGATGACCACGCCGCCCACGACGTCGCTGTGGCCGTTGATGTACTTCGTCGTCGAATGCACGACGACGTCCGCACCGAGCTCGAGCGGGCGCTGGAAGTACGGCGAGCAGAACGTGTTGTCGACGGCGAGCACGCAGCCGTCGGGTTTCAGCGCGGCGATCGCGCGCAGATCGGCCAGACGCAAGAGCGGGTTGGTCGGCGTCTCCACCCACAGCATCTTCGTGTTCGGGCGCAGCGCGGCGCGCACCGCGCCGGGGTCGGTGGTGTCGGCGAACGTCGTCGTGATTCCCCAGCGCGCCAGCACGTCGACGAAAAGCCGGTACGTGCCGCCGTAGCAGTCGCCCGTCGCGACGAGGTGATCGCCGGCGGTGAGCAGCGCGCACGCTCCGGCGACCGCCGCCATGCCGGACGCGAACGCCGCGCCGAACCGCGCGCCTTCCAGGTCGGCGAGCTGCCGCTCGAGCGCGAGGCGCGTCGGGTTGCCGGTGCGCGAGTAGTCGAATCCGCGGTCGACGCCGACGGCATCTTGCGTGAACGTCGCGGTCTGGTAGATCGGGACGACGGTCGAGCCGGTCGCCGGACACGGGTCTTGACCGGCGCGAATCGCGCGTGTCGCGAAGCCGTCGGTTGCTCGGTGTCGTTCGCCGGGTCCGGCAGAGTGGCCGGCTGATGTGGTCGGCATGCGTTGCACTCCATAGCGTGTGTGAGAATCAAAAAAAGCCCCCGCCACCGGCGAGAGCTTCCACATGAACCGCGGCTCGAAGCCGCTAGCCCGTATGCAGACGCCGCCCGCCGCTTTCGCGGAGACGAATCATTCGCATGGAAATGGACAGGCGGGCGTTCATTGGAGGGCAAGCTACCACGCCACGAGCACGCATGTCAAGACGAACCGGCCCCGGGAGCCGCCTCTAGCCGGTGACGCGCAGCCCGGCGGCGATCCCGTTGATCGAGAGGCGGATCGCGTCGCGCAGGGCCGGGTCGCGGTCGGGGCGCGCGCGGTAGGCGCGCAGCAGGCGGAGTTGGAGGAACGAGATCGGGTCGACGTACGGGTTGCGCAGCTCGATGCTGCGCGCGAGCGTCGGATCGGCCGCGAGCAGTTTGTCCTGCTGCAGGACCGCCAGCACCGATGCGACGGTTTGCTCGAACTCCGCCGTGATGCGCGGCACGAAGCGGTCGCGCAGCGCTGCGTCCCCGACGAGCTCGCGCGCGTAGCGCTCGAAGATCGCGAGGTCGGCGACGGCCAGGGCGCGCTCGATGCTGCGCAGCAGGATCGTGAAGAACGGGAAGTCGCGCGCCATCGTCTGCAGCGTCGCAAGCTCGGCGGGTGCGGATGCGATCGCGGAGCCGAAACCGTACCAGCCGGGGAGCATTCCGCGCGTCTGCGCCCAGCCGAACGACCACGGGATCGCGCGAAGATCCTCGATCGACCGGCGCGCTCCGCGGCGGCCGGGGCGGGAGCTGATCTGCATGTCGCCGATCTCGTCGACCGGCGTGCACGCAGCGAAGAACGCCAGAAAATCCGGATCGTCCACGAGCGCGACGTACGCGTCTTGCGCTGCGGCGCCGAGGCGGTCGAGCAGCGCGTACCACGCAGGATCCGCCGCCGGAGCCGGCTGCGCGATTCCGGCGATCACCGATGTTACCGCGAGCTCGAGGTTGCGGCGCGCAAGGGACGGGAGGCCGTAGCGAGCGCCGATCACTTCGCCTTGCTCGGTGACTTTGAAGCGGCCGCTGCGCGTTTGCGGCGGCTGCGCGGCGACGGCTTCGCGCGCGTCCGCGGCGCCGCGGCCCACCGATCCGCCGCGGCCGTGGAAGAAGCGCAGGTC
>JAXDMB010000329.1:0-3283 GCA_034666325.1 Vulcanimicrobiota bacterium | reverse complement strand
ACTTACGAGTCCGAGATCGCGTTGCGTGTAATGAACGAAGCAGCACACCGACTGGACGTCGATCGTGGCGCAGCCGGGCATGCGGTCGCAGTCGGAAGCCGCTTTATTGGCGAGCTAAAGCAGCTGGGTCGCGATGAAGCGCAGATTCCGATCCCGGCCTGGCGAAGCTTCAGGCGTCGCGCTCTAGACTTCGCTCTATTCGATCTAGCGTCTGCATCGCCGTTACGCACTGCGCGACGCTCGCGTTCGGCTCGCGACCCTCACGGATCGCTGCAATGAACTCCCGATCCTGCAACTCAATGCCGTTCATCGACACCGCCACGCCGCTCAGGTCGATCTTGTTGTTGTTTCCGTCGTACAGGTCGTCATAGCGTGCCAGGTACGTCCCATTGTCGCAGATATAGCGGAAGAACGTCCCGAACGGGCCGTCGTTGTTGAACGATAGCGACAGCGTGCAGATTGCGCCCGCCGGCACCTTCATCAGGATGCCCATGTCCATCGCGATCCCGAGCTGCGGATGAATCGGGCCCTGGACGCCCAGGGCGCGGGACGCCGTCTCGCCCGTCTGGTACTGGAACAAGTCCACCGTGTGGCATGCGTGGTGCCACAGCAGGTGATCCGTCCAGCTGCGTGGTTTGCCCAGCGCGTTCGTGTTCGTGCGGCGGAAGAAATACGTCTGCACGTCCATTTGCTGGATCGTCAGCTCGCCCGCTTTGATGCGGTTGTGGATCCATTGGTGGCTCGGGTTGAAGCGGCGTGTGTGGCCGCCCATCGCGATCACGCCCGTCTCGCGCTGCACCTGCGCGAGGCGCTCGGCGTCGGCGAGGTTGTCCGCGATCGGGATCTCGATCTCCACGTGCTTGCCCGCGCGCATGCACTGCTCCGCCTGCGCTGCGTGCATCTGCGTCGGCGTCGCGAGGATCACCGCTTCCACTTCCGGTTTCGCCAGCGTTTCGGCGAGGTCGGTCGTCCAGTGCGGGATGTTCCACTTCTTCGCGACTTCTTCGGTGCTCGCGGCGCTGCCGCCGGCGAGCGACACCACCTCAACGCCCTCGATGTTCGCGAGCCCCTCGAGGTGCTTCACCCCGAAGGCGCCTTGTCCGGCAACCGCGATCTTCACTGAGCCACCACGTGGTTCACGACTTCTTCGCGCGCGTCTACCGCCGGATTGCTCATCTGTTGTTCCGTTGCAGCGAGGCGGCGCTGCGGTAGGCCCGGATTCTCCAGAATCAAGTGGCCGACGGCGGTGTTCGATGCCGGAACGTGATAGAAGCGGTACACTTCTTTCGCGTCGTCCGCCAGCGCGCCGCGCATGATCAGCCACATCACCATTTCGATGCCTTCCGAGCCTGCTTCGCGCACGTAGTCCAGGTGCGGCAGGCGCACGAGGCTCTGCGGATCGGTGGTGAACTTGTCGAGAAACTCCGTGTCGAACGCGCGGTTGATGAGGCCCGCGCGCGGACCTTGCAGTTGGTGCGACATTCCGCCCGTGCCGAAGATCACCACGCGCAAGTTGCGGTCGAACGACTCCACCGCTTTGCGAATCGCCTTGCCGAGCATGTAGCAACGGTGGCCCGTCGGGGGCGGGTACTGAACCACGTTCACGCACAGCGGGATCACTTGCACGGGCCATGCGTCCGGCTGTCCGAACATCAGCGACAGCGGCACCGTCAGGCCGTGATCGACCTCCATCTTGTTGACGATCGTCATGTCGAATTCGTCGAGGATCAGCGACTGCGCCATGTGCCACGCCAGCTCCGGGTGGCCTTTGACCACCGGCACCGGGCGTGCGCCCCAGCCTTCATCGGCAGGCGGGAACTCCGCCGCGCAGCCGAGCGCGAACGTCGGGATCACCTCGAGCGAGAACGCCGTCGCGTGGTCGTTGTAGACCAGGATCACGACGTCCGGCTTCAAATCGGCGATCCACTTCTTCGACGGCTCGAAGCCGCGGAACAGCGGTTGCCAGTACGCTTCGCCCGTCTTGCCGAGGTCGATCGCCGCGCCGATGGCCGGCACGTGCGACGTCGCGACGCCCGCGATCAGATCAGCCACGATTCCACTCCGATTTGCTGCGATTGCCTTCGGGCGAACGGCCGCCCTCGAGCATCATCTTCGCGTAGTCTTCTTGCGTCGAGCCGGTCATCAGCGCCGCGATGTTCTGGAACGACAGGCCGTCACACGCCGCGAGCTTGGACGTGTAGTAGATGTTGCCGCCCAGCTCCAGCATGCGGTTCCAGTTGCGGTCGAGCACCGACTGCTGCTGCTCGGGCGTCATCGGAAAGCGCGCCAGATACGCGCGCTCGTCCGCCCGGAACGTGTCGCGGTTGTCCGAGCTCATCAGCGACATGCAGAACATGTTGAGATGATACCCTTGCCGCGACCGCTCCGCGTCGAACAAAATCGTACCCGGAATGTCGTCGAACCCGTTGTCGCTCATCGGTCTCCGTGCGGCCAGTAGAGGCGGTTGGGATTGTCCACGAGCAGCGCTTCCTGCAGCGTCCGCAGCGGCGCGATCCGCGGAATCAGGTCGACCAGTTCGCCGTCGTCCGGCACGATCCAGGTCATGTTGGGATGCGGCCAGTCGGTGCCCCACAGCACGCGGTCGGGGAAGCGCTCCACGAGCGTGCGCTGGAACGGCACGACGTCGTCGTACGGCGGCCCGGCGACGGTCAGCCGCTCGGGACAGCTCACCTTCGTCCAGATGTTCTCGTGCTCGTCGAGCAGCGTGACGAAGCGCTGGAAGTCGGGATGATCGACGCCCTTGGCGATGTCGGGGCGGCCCATGTGGTCCACCACGATCGTGCCGGGCAGCGACGTGATGAACGGCGTGAGCGACTCCAGCTCGGGCGCTTCGAAGTACACCACGATGTGCCAGCCGAGCGGCGCGATCTTCTCGGCGACGCGCAGGTAGTTCTCGCGCGGCGTCGCGTCGACCAGCCGCTTCACGAAGTTGAAGCGCACTGCGCACACACCGGCTTCGTCGAGCTCTTTGAGCTCGTCGTCGGTGATGTCGTAGCGCACCACCGCGACGCCCTTGGCTTTGCCGTTCGATGCCTCGAGCGCGTCGACCAGCGCCGAGTTGTCGCGGCCGTGGCAGCTCGCCTGCACGATCACGTTCTTGTCGAAGCCGAGGAAGTCGCGCAGCTCGAAGAGCTTTTCCTTGGGCGCGTCGCACGGCGTGTACTTGCGCTCGGGCGCGTACGGGAACGCGTCGCCCGGGCCGAACACATGGCAGTGCGCGTCGACCGCACCCGGCGGCGGAATGTAGCTCGGCTTGCGCGGG
>JAXDMB010000328.1:0-6320 GCA_034666325.1 Vulcanimicrobiota bacterium | reverse complement strand
ATGTCGTCCTCGCGGCTTGCGATGCGCCGCTGCGTGGCGGCATCACCGCCGCTGTTCAACTGTTTGAAGAACGTGTACCAGTACCAGATCACGAAGATCACGATGGCGACGTCCGCGATTTCTCCCGCGACGGGAAGAGCGAGATCGGGCACCATCAAGCCGCCGCCGACGACGGTCGCGCCGACGCGCTGCGTGAGCTTGAGAACGAGGTCACGCAGCGGACTTCGCGGCAGCGCCAGCAGCACGATGATCAGTGCGAGAACCGCAGTCGCGCAAATGAACGCGACCTTGAGAAAACCGAAAAAAGCTTCCACGCCCCACCTCCGGTGACGGTATCTTCAGGTACCGCGCCGTCAACGCCTGCTTTGTGGAGCTAGGCCGCCATTGAGTCGCAGGAGTTCCCGTCTCCCGAGCGACAGGCAGCCCGAACGATAGCTCGCTCACACGGATTCGGGGGTCCTTATGCGGCGTTTCTTCTCGGCGGTCGCGAGCGTGGTGCTCGTGACGACGCTCTCGTCCTGTGGCGGCGGTTCGGGCGGCGGCAGCCTTCCGCAGCAGCAGGTGCGCGATCCGGAAGCGTACGTCGCGCCGAACACGAGCATTCCGCGCGGCACGCAGACGATGCGGCAGATTCGCGTGCCGAAGACCGCGGCGAACGGACAAGCGCGGCGCACGCAGTCCACGAACGTGCTCGCCGATCCGGGGTTCGAATCGGGCGGGTTCGCGAGCTGGTCGCAGTGCGGCAACGTGAACGCGGCGATGTCGACCACGCGCGCGCACACCGGAACGTATTCGGCGCGCGGCGGTTCGGCCGGCAGCACGTCCGGTGAGATCAACGGCGACGCGGGCGTGTGCCAGCAGGTGACGATTCCGACGAGCGGCTCGCTGTCGTTCTGGGCGTACGGGTTCTCGAACGAGACCTCCACGACGTACTCGTATCAAGAAGCGGAGCTCATGGACGCGAACGGCGTCACGGTGAAGATGCTGTGGCAGGCCGTCGACGAGAGCACCGGCTGGACGCAGCACACGTTCAACGTGTCGGCGTATGCGGGGCAAACGCTGTGGCTCTATTTCGGCGTGCACGGCGACGGCTACACGGGCGCGTACACGATCCTGTACGTGGACGACGTCAGCCTCACCGGCGGCACGACGCCGACGCCCACGCCGAAGCCGACCGCGACGCCGACGCCCGGACCGACGCCGACGCCGGGTGCGACGCCGACGCCGGTCCCGACGCACACGCCCACGCCGGCTCCGACGCCGACCGGCGGCCCGACGCCGATTCCGCTGCCCACCGGCGGCGGTCCGAGCACGTGCGGATCGTCGTGCGGCGTCGAGCGCTGGCACGTGAAGACGATGAGCGATCCGTACGCGCCGCAGGTGAACCGCAACGTGCAGATCGTCACGGTCGATACGCTCGTGCACGCGGCCGTCCCGTCCGGGCTTTCGGCGTCGTCCGACAACGTTCGCTTCGCGCCGTGGGAGCTCAAGGCGGTGCGGATTCGCGCGACGATCGTCGGCTGGAAGACCGAGACCGACAACGACTACCACATCGTCGTCGCCGATATGACGAACCCGAACGAGACGATGATCGTCGAGCCGCCGTCGTCGGCGTGCTCGGGCGCGTGCTCGTCGGGCTACGGTTCACTGTACCAGACCGCGCGCAACGCGTTCGTGACCTGTTTGGGCAGCCCGCCGTCGTCGTTCACCGCGCCCGGGAAGACGGTCGTGGCGGACATCACCGGCGTGCCGATGTTCGACCTGCTGCACGGCCAGACCGGCGTCGCACCGAACGGCATCGAGATCCACCCGGTGCTCAGCGTGTCGTTCGTCTCCGGGTGCTGAGCCGCGCGCAGGCGGCGGCCGCGCTGACGTGCGCGCTCACCGCGTGCGCGCACCGCGGCGGTGACACGCCGTCCGCGTACGACGCGGCGCTGCACGCGAAGCAGGCGCAGCTCGCGGAGAACGACCGTGCGAGCGCGGCGCACCGGCGCGCTGACGTCGCGCGCGTGCTGACCGGCAGCGCGCGCGACGTCACGCCCGCGAACTCCATGGCCGAGCGGTTCGTCGTGCGCGTGACCAATCACGGCGCGCGCGCGGTGCGGCATGTCGACGGCGGCGTGATCGTGTACGGCGGCGCCGGGCTGCACCGGCTGGGACTCGCGCATTTTTCCGCGGACGCGGACGTGCCGCCGGGGCGCAGCGCCGAGGTGCGCGTCGCGATCCCGCTCACCGCGTTCGCGGCGGAAGGTGCGGGCGCGCTCGCGCGCGCGAGCGGCACACCCAAGCGCGTCGAGCTGGAGCTCACGGGCTATCGCCTCGAAAGCGGCGCCGCGAGCGGCGAGGCCGACTAGGCGGCGCCCGGCCCCGTGCGGCCGTCCCTCTCGCGTGCCGCGCGCCCGTCCGACGAATGCCGTGCCGTTCTGCGAACGTCGTAGTGCATCAAGCGCTGCAGCTCCGTGTTCACGGCGTCATAACACTCGCACGCCGCTTCCGCCAGCCGGTCGCGGTCGAGGATCGCGACGTGACCGCGCCGGTAGGAGATGAGGCCCGCTTCGCTCATCTGTCCGGCGACCACCGTGACGCCGGCGCGCCGTACGCCGAGCATCTGCGCCGAATACTCCTGCGTCAGCAAGAACTCTTCGCCGCCGACGCGGTCGTCCGCCATCAGCAGCCAGCGCGCGTACCGCTCGACGATCGGATGCAGCCTGTTGCATGCGGCGAACTGCGTCGCGGCGCCGAACGAGTACTCCGCGTATCGCAGCATCCGGTCGCGCAACGCGGCGTCCGTGCGCAGCTCCGCGACGAACTCGTCGGCGCTCATGCAGTACGCCGAGTCGGCGATCTGCACGATCGCCATGTGCGCGCTCGTGCGGTTTCCGTACGCGAGCG
The DNA here is from genome assembly GCA_034666325.1 of Vulcanimicrobiota bacterium. GTDB lineage: Bacteria > Vulcanimicrobiota > Vulcanimicrobiia > Vulcanimicrobiales > Vulcanimicrobiaceae > Vulcanimicrobium. The sequence goes on along the minus strand of JAXDMB010000328.1, from coordinate 3,428 downwards.
AGATCGAGCTCATGCCTTCCGGACCGGCGATTCCGACCTCCACGGCGTCACCGTCCGCCATCTGCGTGATCGTCGAGATGATGGAGCGAATCGGAAAGTACACGGCCTCCACGGGCATCCGCGTGCGGCCGAGGACTTGTCCCTTCGTGAGGTGGGTCAGACTCAGTTTGGACTGAAGCCGCTCGGCCGTGCCCGGCGCCAGGCTGTCGAGCAGCAGATTTCCGGTGTCCGCTCGGATCACGAAAGACAACCGCCTGTCGGATCATAGGGGCCGACCGTTCGAGACGTCGCATGCGGCGGGCTGCAGGTCTATGAGGGGGCAGCCTCGCCTGCCCAGAGGGTCTGGGCACCGGACCGTCCCATCGTACACGATCCGGTCGGGGCGTGCGACCAACTCGGTACGGTGGGACCACGCTGTGCCGGCCGGGACGAGCGCTGCGCCAACGCGCCGGCATCGATCGAGCCGACGTCCGCGGCAGGCGGTCGCATCGCGCGGCGGGTACGACCGCGTCGTGAAGGACGTTCTCGGCGTGGTCGGCCGTGGCGCCGCTGATGCGCAGGGTCCGACGGCGGCTCTCGCACGGTGCGCGCTCGGCGTCGATGCGTCTGCGCTCGGGAACGCGACCGTCGAGCACGCGAAACAGGTGCTGCTCGATCTCATCGGCAGCGCGGTGCGCGCGCGGTTCGAGAGCGCCACGAGCGAAGCCGTCTACCGCGCTCTCGCGGCATTAGGTTGCGAGGGGAGCATGACGGCGGTCGGGTATGGCGCGGCTTTCTCGCCGCCGTATGCGGCGCTGCTGAACGCGTGCAACTTTCACGCGCTCGATTTCGACGACACGCACGAGCACGCGTCGCTGCATCCCGGCGCGCCCGTCGTCGCGGCGGCGCTGGCGGCGGGCGAACGCATCGGCGCGAGCGGCCCACGGCTGATCGCCGGGATCGTTGCCGGGTACGATGTCGCGGTGCGCGTCGGGCTCGCGCTCGGTCCCGCCGCGCACTACGCACGCGGATTTCATCCGACCGCGACGGCCGGCGTCTTCGGGGCGACGGCCGCCGTTGCGCTGCTGCACGGTGACGACGCCAGAGCGTTGGAGAGCGCGTTCGGGATCAATCTGAGCCAGGCGTCGGGGTCGCTGCAGTTCAGCGTCGACGGTGCGCAGACGAAGCCCGTGCAGGTCGGTTTCGCCGCGCACGATGCCGTCTTGGCGCGCGAGCTCGCCGTGGCGGGCGTTCGCGGTCCGGGTGCCGCGTTCGAAGGGCGCAGCGGGCTGCTGCACGCGTACTCCGACGGCGCCGACGCGCGCGAGCTGGTGGAGCGCTGGGACGGCGTGCACGAGATCGACCGCACCGCGTTCAAGCCGTATCCGTGCTGCCGCTACATGCACGCCGCGATCGACCAGCTCGTGGCGATCGTGCGGGAGCACGCGATCGTTCCGGCATCGGTGGAGCGCGTTCGCGTGAGCCTGCCCGCCGCGGGCATGCGCTTGTGCGCGTACTCGGAGGAGCGCAAACGCCGGCCGCAGTCGGTCGTGGATGCGCAGTTCAGCATGTATTACGCGGCCGCGGCCGCCGTCGCGTGGGGCGGCGTGCGATGGGACGACTTCGCCCGGCGCGACGCGCCGGAGATCGGCGCGCTGATCGCGCGCGTGACGGTGAACGAAGACCCGGCCGTCGAGGCGCTCGCGCCGCGAATGGCCGCGCTGGTGGAGCTCGACGCGGGCCCCGTGCACGAACGGCGGCTGGTGCCGAGCCCGCGCGGCGAACCGGACAGCCCGCTGGGCTGGAACGAGCTGATCGCGAAGTTCGACGATTTGAGCGGCATCGCGTACGACGCGGAGCGGCGAAAGCGCATCGTCGATCTCGTGCGCAGGCTGGACGATCTCGACCACATACGAACCATCACCGCGGAGTTAGGAGCGTAGTAGCAGCGTGATCGCTGATGATATCCCCGCCGGCCTCGACCTCACGCCGGATCAGCGTGCGCTGCGCGATCACGTGCGTGAGCTGTGCTCGTCGTTTGGTGATGCGTACTGGCGTGAGCTCGACGCCCAGCGCGCGTATCCCGACGCGTTCATTCGCGCGCTCACCGAAGCCGGATATCTCGCCGCGCTCATTCCCGAGGAGTACGGCGGGGCCGGGCTCGGTATCGCCGAGGCGTGCATCATCCTCGAAGAGGTGAACCGGTCAGGCGGGAACGCCGCGGCGTGTCACGCGCAGATGTACATCATGGGGACGGTGCTGCGGCACGGGAACGAGGAGCAGAAGCGGCGGTATCTGCCGGCCATCGCGCGCGGCGAGCTGCGCCTGCAGGCGTTCGGCGTCACCGAGCCCAACGCGGGCAGCGACACGACGAAGATCTCCACGACCGCCGAACGCCGCGGCGGCAAATACGTCGTGAACGGGCAGAAAGTATGGACGTCGCGCGTGCAGCACAGCGACTTGATGCTGCTGCTCGCGCGCACGTCGCCGCCGTCGGACGATCCCAAGCAGAAGACGTTCGGGCTCTCGACGCTGCTGGTGGATCTGCGCGAAGCGCCGCCCGGTACGATCGACGTGCGGCCGATCCGCACGATGATGAACCACGAGACCAACGAGGTGTTCATCCACGACCTCGAGGTGCCGGCCGAGAATCTCGTGGGGGAAGAAGGGCGCGGCTTTCGCTACATCCTCGACGGCATGAACGCGGAGCGCATTCTCATCGCCGCCGAGTGCGTCGGCGACGGCAACTTCTTCATCGAGCGTGCGGTGAAGTACGTGGGCGAGCGCGTGGTGTTCGGGCGGCCGATCGGGCAGAACCAGGGCGTGCAGTTCCCGATCGCGCGCGCGCACGCCGCGGTGTTCGCGGCCGATCTCGTGCGCAAGCAGGCGGCGGCGCTGTTCGACGCGGGACGCCCGTGCGGTGCTGAGGCGAACACCGCGAAGCTGCTCGCGTCGGAGGCGTCCTGGCAGGCGGCGAACGCGTCGATGGACGCGCACGGCGGCTACGGGTTCGCCGAGGAGTACGACATCGAGCGCAAGTTCCGTGAGACGCGCCTCTACATCACGGCGCCCGTCGCGAACAACCTGATCCTGTCGTACATCGGCCAGCACGTGCTCGGCATGCCGAGGTCGTTCTGACGGCGATTGGCGGCGCCCGTCCGAACGGCACGATGATCGGCCGCAGCGTGCTCGTCCCGTTGGTACGCTAGCGTGCGCTTCGTTCGTTCCTGTTCGTGGTATACGTGCCGGGATGCGCGTATCGGGTCGAGCTGCGGCGAGTGAACGATACGAGCTCGGCAACGTTCTCATCGACACGCTGCCGCTGCTCGACCGCGAGCGCGTGGTGCGGCATCTCGAGGTGTTCGATGCCGAAGTTCCCGACTGCATCATCGCTCACGGCGGGCGCTATGACGTCGTCCTGTTTCCGATCGACGCGGTTTTCTCCATAA
>JAXDMB010000327.1:0-5777 GCA_034666325.1 Vulcanimicrobiota bacterium | reverse complement strand
GCCGTACGACGGCAAATCGGCGTGCTCGACGAGCACGACGTCGACGCGGTCGGGAAGATCCGGGGTCCGCAGAACCGGGTACGATGCCCAGTCGCGCGAGAGCACGGTCGACGCGTCGAACCGCACTTCCTCGAACAGCGCGCGGCTCATCGACTGCATCAGATTCGCTTCGATCGTGCCGCGCAGCGAACGCGGGTTCACGATGAAGCCGCAGTCGTGTACGCACGTGAGCCGCGTGACGCGCACCTTCCCGGTCGCCGTATCCACCGCCGCCTCCGCGACCGTCGCAACGACCGTCTTCCCGCGCGTCGCGAACGCGATGCCGCGTCCGTGCGCGATGCCGGCCGCTTTGTCGCGGCGCTGTGCGCGCGGCTCCCAGCCAGCGGCCGCCCCGGCCTTGCGCAGCACGTTCACGTGACGCGGATCGTCGAGGTGCGCGATGCGGAACGCCAGCGGATCCGCACCCGCCTTGAACGCGAGCTCGTCGATGAACGACTCGATGATGAACGTCGTGCCGGGGCCCTCGGGATCGCGCATGTGCGTCGTGCGCAGCGGCGAGCGGTTCGGCACGAGCGGTGCGACGAGCTCCGCCACCGCGTGCAGCGCGGGGATCGCGTACGCGGCCGAGTTCGCGCCGTACACCGTGTACTCGGTGCGCGGCTTGGTGTTGGCGTGTCCGGCGAGCTGCCCGCCGATGAAGTTGCCCGCGCTGTCCGGATGCGAGGAGATCTCGCCGCCGTTGAACGCGCGCATCGTCGCGTCGAGCGCGGCGATCTTTCCGTCGCGGACCGCGCCGCGCAGCCGGCCCACGATCGCGGGCGCCTTCGGCCCCCACTGCGTGGCATCGCTGCGCGTCGACATCACGCGAACGGGCTTGCCGGCCGCGCGCGAGAGCAGCACGGCGTCCGCGGCGGTGTCGTCGAAGCCGCCGCGCCCGTACGAGCCGGCGTCCTCGACGAACGTCACGCGCACCTTGTCCAACGCGACGCCGAGCAGATCGGCGATGCCCTCCTGCAGCGCGAACGGCTTCTGCCCGCCGCACCACACGACGGCCGAACCGTCCCGGCGCACGTCCGCCACGGCGCATCCCGGTCCCATCGTCGCATGCGCCTGGAACGGCCAGGCGTACTGCGCCTCCACGACGTCCGCGCCGGCGAATGCCGTCGCGAGATCGCCGTTGGCGATCACCTTGTCGCGCGACGCCGCGGGAGCGGCCCACATCGCTTCGGGCAACGCCGCCATCGCGGGAAACGGCGCGGGCGGCCCGTTCCAGCGCGCGTTCACCGCACGCGCGGCGCGGATCGCGTCCCACTCGCGCGAGGCGACGACGCCGAGGAAATCGCCGATGCGAACGAGCTGCGCGTCGCCGAACGCGTGCGCGGGCAGCGGATCGACGGAGAGCAGCCGCGCGCCGGCGGACGGCGGCCGCACCACGCGTCCGTGCCGCATCCCGGGCACGCGGACGTCCACGACGTAACGAAACGTGCCGTACGTCTTGGGCGCGACGTCGATGCGCGGGACGGGCCGGCCAACGAGCCGGTACGCTGCGCGCGGCTTCGGTTTGGCGACTCCCTCGACGTTCTGACGGAAGCCTTCGCCGCTCGCGCGCAATGGCGGCGCCGCTGCGAGCGCGTCGACCAGCGCGCCGTACGGCACGGCCGTGCGCGGGTTCAGGCGGTCGTGCACGACGCCGTCGGCGACGAACAGCTGATCGACCGGCACGTTGAGCTGCGCCGACGCCGCGCCCAGAAGCAGCCGGCGCGCCTCGGCCGCGGCGTTGCGCAACGGAAACGCGCCCTGCTCGGTGGACGTGCTCCCGCCCACGCCGCCTTGATCGGGCGTGAGCGCCGTGTCGCCGGCGATCGTGCGGATCTGCTGCATCGTCACGTCGAGCTCGTCGGCGACGATCTGGGTCAGGCCGGTGATGACGCCCATCCCGATCTCGACCTTTCCCGTATAGATCTCGACGACGCCGTCGCGGCCGACGCGCAGCCAGCTGCCGAGATTCGATGTCGCGGACGGCTCCGCGGCGGCTGCACCGATCGCGCCGCCGCTTGCGCCGAACGGGCCCGCCGTGACGGTCAAGAACGCCGCGCCCGAGGCGAGGAATCCCGCTCGCGACGTCATGCTTTTTCCGCCGCCGCGCGCTCGATCGCGCGCATCATAGCGAGTTGCGCTCCGCAACGGCACACGAGCCCGGCGCACGCTTCACGGATACGCGCCGGCGACGGATGCGGCTCGCGGTCCACCACCGCGGCGCCCGTCATCACCCACCCGTTGATGCAGTAACCGCACTGCATGGCCTGTTCTTCGACGAACGCGCGCTGCACCGGATGCGGATGGTCCGCCGTGCCCAGACCGGCGATCGTCGTGACGCGTTTGCCGGCCGCCGCGGCCACCGGCAACACGCACGAACGAACCGGCTCGCCGTCGAGCTGCACCGTGCACGCGCCGCACTGCGCGAGCCCGCAGCCGAAGCGCGGGTTCGCCAAGCCGATCTCGTCGCGCAGCACGTACAGCAGCGGCATCGACGGATCGACGTCGTGCAGCGTGTGCTGCGTGCCGTCGACGTTCAGCCGGATCGCTCGAGGATTCTCTGGCATTCGCGCTCCCGATGACAAACCCGAAGCGCCTCATTTCGCGCCGGTCGTGGATCCACCGGCCGGACGGCTGGTTATCCGCTCACCCCGGGATCGTGAACGTCACCGTCTTGCCGCCGGCCCGGCGCAGCGAAGCATCGTTCGCGGCGTTCGCTTGAACCACCGCGACGTTCTTGAAGTTGTTGCGCGTCGGGGCGTACGCGATCTTGAAGTCGAGCTTGGTGATCGGGCCGCTCCAGGTCACGAGCAGCGTGTTGCTGCCGCGATGGACGCTCGTGGTGATGTCGTCGTAGCTCGCCGCGTGCAGGTCGTCGATCTGCGCCCCGTTGACGCGCACTTGGACGCCGTCCGGCTCGGACTGCATGTTCTTGAGGATCGTGATCGGACCGTTCGCGTCGGTCCCGGTATCGCTGGTCGTCTGCTGCGCGATCGCCGTCCCACCCGCCAGCGCCGCGATCGCCGCCGCAGCCGTAAGCATTTTGAACGTTCGCATACATTTGCTGTACCCGCATGGGCCAATCGCAACCGGGCACGCCACCGACCCGCGGAGGCGCGGCCCGCCCCGATACGGCCGGCCAGGCCGGCGGACCGGGTCCGGGCCGCCCGGCGGAAGGCGGCGCGATCTTCGGCAGGCAAGCGCCGTCACCGGCGCGCAATCCCGCCTGGGCCAAAACCTCGCTTTCGACCACCACCTAGGAGCACGATGCAGACGACGGACGACGTGAGAACCATCGACGCACCCGCGGACAGCGCACCGCACGCGGCCTCAGTCAAGCCCCGGTCGCTCGTCGCGCGCAAATTCGGCGAGCTCATCGAACGCGCCGTCGCGGAGAGCGGGATCTCGTGCGCGGTGAAGCTCGCGTCCGGCGAGGTGCTGCGGTTCGGCGGCGGCGAGCCGCAGTTCACCGTCACGTTCCACAGCGACAAGCCGCTGCTGGGCGCGCTCAGCGAGGACGCGCTCGGACAAGCCTACGTGCACGGCGAGTTCGACATCGACGGCGACATGTGGGCGGTGCAGGAAGTGCGCAAGCTGCTCGCCGCCAACGCCAACCCCGGCTTGATCCTGCGGTCGCTCTCGCAGATGCTGCTGCTCCCCGCAACGCTGATCAACAAGCGCGCGATCCAGGCACACTACCAGCTCGGCGACGAGTTCTATCTCTCGTTCATGGACGAACGCTATCGCTTCTACTCGCAGTGCCTGTTCCACAGCGACACCGAGACGCTCGAAGAAGCGGCGGAGCACAAGCTGGAATCGATGTGGAACGGCCTGCGGCTCGAGCCCGGAATGCGGCTGCTCGACATCGGCGGCGGCTGGGGCGGGGTCCATGAGTACTGCGGGCCGCGCGGCGTGTCCGTCACGTCGCTCACCATCGCGGAAGACTCGTACAAATACATCTCCGAGCTCGATCGGCGCTTGGGGCTCGACCACTGCGCGGTGAAGCTCGAAGACTTTCTGGTGCACGAGCCGGAGCAGCCGTACGACGGCGTCGTAATCTACGGCGTCATCGAGCACATCCCGTACTACCGGCGGTTCGCGTCGCGCCTGTGGGACTGCCTCAAAGTCGGCGGACGGCTCTATCTCGACGCGTCAGCGAGCCTGCAGAAGTACGACGCGAGCGACTTCACGCGCCGTTACGTCTGGCCCGGCGCGCACTCATTCCTGTGCCTGCAGGACTTGATCCGCGAGCTGCTCTATCACGGGCTCGACATCGTGGAAACCAAGAACGAGGCGCACGACTACATGCTGACGATGCGCGAGTGGGCCGAGCGCTTCGAGCGCAAGCGCGGCGAGATCGCCGCGCGCTTCGGCGAGGAGATGACCCGCGTCTTCCGCCTGTACTTGTGGACCGGCGCGTACGCGTTCGGCAACGGCGAGCTCCAAGCGTATCACGTCGTCGCGCAAAAGCGCGCCGAGCGCGGGCCGCGGCCCGGCGTCCTGCGGCGCGCCGCGCAGTTCGTGCAGAGCTTGAAGTAATTCCCGATCTCTCCCTAGCCGAAGCCCGGCGCATCGCGCTCGCGGCGCAGGGGTTCGCCGACCCGGCGCCGCGCGGCGCGGTCGACCGGCGGCTGTTGCGGCGTGTGTTCGCGCGCACCGGCCTGATCCAGATCGACAGCGTCAACGTCCTCGTGCGCTCGCACTATTTGCCGGCGTTCTCGCGGCTGGGCCCATACGATCCCGACGTGCTGGAGCGCGCGGCGTACGGCCGCGACCGCATGCTGTTCGAGTACTGGGGGCACGAAGCGTCGCTGATCCCGCTCGAGCTGCAGCCGTACATGCGCTGGCGCATGGAACGCGCGCGGCGCGGGCTGGGCACGTACGGCCGCATCGCGAGCGCCGTGCAGAACGAGCCGCGGCTGCTCGAGCGTTTGCGCGCGACGATCGCCGAGCGGGGACCGATGGCGGCGAGCGCGTTCGAAGGCGCGCGCGGCAAGGGCTCCTGGTGGGGCTGGAGCGACGTGAAGCTCGGCCTGGAGGCGCTGTTCTGGTGCGGCGACATCACGACCGCGTACCGCAAAGGTTTCGAGCGCGTGTACGATCTTCCCGAGCGCGTGCTCCCGCGCGCGATCGTGGACACGCCGACGCCGGACGAGGCGGACGCGCAGCGCGAGCTCGTGCGCATCGCGGCGCGCTGCACCGGAATCGCGTCGGAACGCGACCTGCGCGACTACTTCCGTCTCGACCTCGCCGACGCGCGCGCACGGCTCGCGGAGCTCGTCGACGCCGGTGAGCTGCAGCGCGTGCACGTGGAAGGCTTGCACGGCGACCGCTATCTCGCGCGCGGCGCCCGCCTGCCGCGCCGCATCGAGGCGCGCGCGCTGCTGTCGCCGTTCGACTCGCTGATCTGGGAGCGCGCGCGCAATCGCGAGCTGTTCGACTTCGACTTTCGCCTGGAGATCTACACCCCGCAGCACAAGCGCGTCCACGGCTATTACGTGCTGCCCTTTCTGCTGGGCGACCGGCTCGTCGCGCGCGTCGACCTCAAGCACGACCGCCAAGCCGGCGTGCTGCTCGCGCACGCGATCCATCTCGAGCCGCACGCCGACCGCCGTACCGTCGAAGCGCCCCTGCGCGACGAGCTCGCGCGCATGGCGGAGTGGCTGGGCGCCAAGCGCGTCGCGTTGCCGAAGCGCGCGCGCTGAGGCTGATTCAGCGCCCCCAGCGGCGATACGCCTCGG
>JAXDMB010000326.1:0-6084 GCA_034666325.1 Vulcanimicrobiota bacterium | reverse complement strand
CCGCGCGCGACGAATCGGTGGTCGTGCGCGTGCGCGACGGCGGTCCGGGCATTCCGGCGGCGGAGCGCGACCGCATCTTCGAGCGGTTCTTCCGCGGCGACGGGCGCGGCGACGTGGAAGGCTCGGGTCTCGGCTTGGCGATCGTCGAGCGCGCCGTCGCGCGCTGCGGCGGCCGCGTCGTGCTCGAGCGCGCGGAACCGGGCGAAACGACGTTCGCGCTGGAGTTCCCCGCCGCGCGCGCACCCGCGCCGGACCCGACGCCGCTGGAGGTGTGACGCGCGCAAGGCCGTGGGAACGGCCGCGTGCTACACCACCGCATGGAACGCGAACACATCGTCCTTCCGCGCGGACCGCTGCCTGACGGCATGACCAAGCTTCCGTTCAGCGATGCCGTGCGCGCCGGCGACACGCTGTACGTCGCGGGGCGGCTTGGCATCGACCGCACGACGTCACGGCCGCCCGACGATCCCGCGGACGAAGCCCGCGTGCTGATGAACGACCTGCGCTCCGTGCTCGAAGCCGCCGGCATGACGACGAACGAGCTCGTCATGGTGACGATCTTCTCGCCGGAGATCGCGCACTTCGCGAAGTTCAACGCGGTGTACGCGAGCTATTTCGACGGGCCGCTGCCGGCGCGCGCGTTCATCGGCTCGGGCCCGCTGCTGTTCGGCTGCCGCTTCGAGCTGACGGCGATCGCCGTCGCGCGCGGCTAGAGGTCGAACGAGCCGCCGCGGTCCTCGTACGTCGCGCGCGGCGGCGGCGGATCGGGCAGAATCGGCTGGGCGTCGTCCTGCGGAAACATCCAGCCCCGAGGCGTCGCGCCCGTCGAGCTCGTTGCAGTCGCCGCTGCGGCCCGGGGACGCGGCCGCGCGATCGGCGGCTCGGGTTCGGGCGGTTTCGGGGCAGCGGCCGCGGGCGCAACCGCTGCCACCGTCGCCGGAACCGGCGCGGGCTCGATAGTCGTCTCGATCATCGCGTCCACCGGGACGGTGAAGCTCTCCTCGCCGCGCACGCGCGCGCGGACGACGAACGCGTCGAGCAGCCGGCGCACACCGGCGAGCGGGACGCCGCTGACCGGCACCAGCTTGTACTCGGACGCGAGCGACGCGCACGTCGCGCGTGACGCGACGACGAACGCGTTGAGCGCGAACGCCGCTTCCTGCAAGCGGTGCGCGAACGTCGCTTCGGAACCGACGACCGTGAACTCGCGGCGGTCGCGAAAACCGGCCTCGCCGGCGATCATGTCGCCCGTGTTGATGCCGATGCCGATCGTGAACGGCTTGCGGTGCTGGCGCTCCCAGCGCTTGCGCATCGCGACGACGTGCCGCACGAGCGCGAGCGCCGCTTGCAGCGCGTCGTCTTCCTGCGTCGGGTTCTCGAGCGGCACGCCGAAGACGCCGACGATCCCGTCGCCGAGAAACGTGTCGATGATGCCGCGGTGGCGCTGGATCGCGGTTCCCGCGAGACCGTAGAACTCGTTGAGGTAGCGCAGCGTCTCTTCGGGCGTGAGCGGCTCGATGAAGTGCGCGAAGTTGCGGATGCGGCACACCAGCACGGTCGCGCGAACGGCACGGCCGGTGAACAGCCGCTCGTCTTTACGCGCGAGGAGCACGTCGACCACGGACGGCGCGACGTACCGTGCGAACGTGCCGCGCACCCGCGCGAGCTCGCGCTGCTCCGCGCGCCAGCGGCGCCACGCCACGGCGCATCCGGCGACACCGCCGAGCGCGACCAGAGCGACCAGCCACTGGAGGAAGGACATACCCGGGTGTTCGGCCGGAAAGCGCCGTAATTCGCGGGATGACCGACCTCGAGGCCCTCCGCTCCCGCGTCCCCGGCTACGCGGATTACGCCGACGACACCGCGCGCCACGAGGTCGACAAGCAGATCCGGGCCTATCTGGGCGAGGCGCTGGCGGCCGTCCGGGACCGCCTGAACCCGACCGGCGCGCTGATGGACCGGCTGGACGGCCTGATCCTGCGCTGCGAGTTCTCCGACCAGCGGGTCATCCGCGCCGCCGACCATGCGCGCTTCGACCAGGCCCTGGTGGACCGCATCCACCAGCTCGACCGTGAGATCGTGGGGTGCGCGGACCGCATCCGCGCCGTGACCTCGCCGGACGAGCTCGCGACGGAGCTCGATGTTGCGGCGCGCTGTCTGGACGAACGCTTCGGCGCGATCGCCGACGCGCCGGCGGGCTAGTGCGGGAAGCCCGGGATTCCCGGTAGGCGTTTGCGGATTTCGTCGGCCGCGCGGCCTTTGAAGTCGGCCACGCTCGTCGGGATGCCGAGCTCCGCGAACTGCGCCATGGCGGCTTGCGTGACTTTGTCGATCTTGCTCTGGATCACGCCGTCCACGAGGCGTGCGACGAGCGACTGGCCGGCGAACAGTTTCACGACTTTCCCCGGCTGGTCGCCTGCCGTGAAGGTCACCTCCACCGGCGCGTCGGGCGACTGCGTGTTGTAGACGTTGATCGTGAGATCGTCGCCTTCCACCGCGATGTCGCCTTCGGTGCCGCGGACGGCGATGTTCGCCGTGGTCGTCTTGAACGTGTAGTCGGCGCGCGCGCCTTGCGGGTGCTCCACTTGGAAGCGGATGCGTCCGTGGTCGACCAGGAACTGCGCGTGCGCGACGTCCGACTGCTCGAAGCGCGCTATCTGCACGCGCGTGTCGCTGGCGATGAGCACGCGCGACGAGTCGGGCAGCAGCACGCGCGCTTGCGACTCGCCGCCGGTCGCCGCCCAGTCTTGCGTCGCCAGCGCGATCGACGCGGCCGGAATCAGCGGCTTCTCCTTACCGCTGCGCTCGTACGTTACGGTGCCTTTGACGTTCGTGAGCATCTTGTTCGCGTCCGCGAACGCGTGCTGCGGCATGAAGACGACGGCCAGCACGAGCGCCGCCGCAGCCGCCGCTTTCGCGGACGGCGTGCGCATCGTGCGCGCAATCACCGCACCGCAAGCGATCGCGAGCGCACACCATGCAAGACCCTGGGCGAGATCGCCGAGCACGAGCCGGCCGATTCCGAAGAGCGTACCGTACACGAGGCCGAGCCCCGCGATCCAGTCGACGAGCGCGATGCCGAGCTTGTCTTCCGAACCGCCTGGAACGAGGCGCGCGATCGGCCCCCAACCGCCGCCGGCCGGGCGCACGCGCGCGTAGAAGCGCGTCAGCGTCGCCTCGCTCTCGGGTTTGGTGACGAACGTGACCACCAGCCACACGACGGTCGTCGCCGCGACGGTGATCAGCAGGCGTTTCGCGGTCGCGTTCGGGTCGTCGCCGGCAACGATGCCGCTCAAATAGCACCAGCTTCCGACGATCGCCGACGCGGCCAGCGCGGAGATCTCGCTCCACGCGTTGATCCGCCACCAGTACCAGCGCAAGATCATGACGAGCCCCACTCCCGCGGTCAGCGTGAGCATGTACTTCCACGCTTCGCCGACCGACGACATGAACAGCGTGACGACCGCCGCGAGCACCATCGCGAGGACGGTCGCCCAGCGCGACACCGCGACGTAGTGCGCGTCGCTCGCCTCGGTTTTTATGAACCTGCGGTACAGGTCGTTGGTGAGGTACGACGCGCCCAGGTTGAGCTGCGTGCCGATCGTCGACATGTACGCGGACAGGAATCCGGCCATCATCAGCCCGCGCAGCGCGACCGGAAGATGATCGACGAGCGTTTGCACGTAGCCGAGCTCCGGATCCACCTTGCCGTTCGCGCCGATCACGCCTTGCGGATAGAGCACGAGCGCGGCGAGCGCCACGAGGATCCACGGCCACGGGCGCAGCGCGTAGTGCGCGACGTTGAAGAAGAGCGTCGCGAACACGGCGTCCTTCTCGGTGCGGCATGCGAAGATGCGCTGCGCGACGTACGAGCCGCCGCCGGGCTCCGCGCCCGGATACGACGACGCCCACCACGCGACGCCCACGAACACCAGAAACGTGGTGATCGGCATCCAGCTCGCGTCGCCGGACGGCACGAAGGCGAGAATCGAGCCGCCGCCGCTCGCGAGGTGCTTCGCGTCGATGCCGGCGAGCCCGGCCTTGAGCGCGCCGATGCCGCCGACCGCCATCACCGCGACGACCGCGAGCACGACCGCCATCGACATCTTCACGATGAACTGCAGAAAGTCGGTGACGAGCACCGACCAGAAGCCCCCGATCGTGACGTACAGCGCGGTGAGCGCGAGGCACACGTACAGCGCGGGGAGCGTCGGAACGTGCAGCGTCAGCGAGAGAATCTTCACCATCGCCAGGTTGACCCAGCCCATGATGATCGTGTTGACGAGCACGCCCTGGTACACCGCGCGCACGCCGCGCAGCGCGGACGCGGGCTTGCCGCCGTAGCGCAGTTCGATGAACTCGACGTCGGTGAGTACGCCCGAGCGGCGCCACAGCGCGGCGAAGAAGAACACGGTGAGGATGCCGCTGGCGGCCATGTTCCACCACAGCCAGTTTCCGGCGATGCCGTTCTGCGCGACGAATCCCGTCACCGCGAGCGGCGTGTCGACCGCGAACGTTGTGGCGACCATCGACGTGCCGGCCAGCCACCACGGCGCGCTGCGGCCGGACAGGAAATACTCGCCGATGTTCTTGCCGCTGCCGCGCGCGAACCACAGCCCGATGCCGAGGTTGATCGCGAAGAACGCGACGATGACCGCGATGTCCAGAGGGCTGAGCGCCATGGCGGTCGGTTCGTGCGGGCGGGTACGGTCCCTTCACCTGAATGCCACCCTGTTGGCACATCGTGCGAGGATACTGGAAACCGACGCTATCGACAGATTCTTACGCAGGGACGGCCCCGTCCACGGTGCATGCTTTCCCGCTCTTACACAGGTTGTGGATATCCTTTCCCACAGCCGGTGCCTGGAGCCGGTCGCGGACGTTGATGCAGCATACGGGAATGTCACGTCGGGTGAACTATGGTAGGTGACCACAACATTACCATCCCTCGAACTCCACCGGCTCCGTTTCGACGAGAGTTGGTCTTCGGGTTTGTCGCTCCGCTCGGAGCCGACAAGCCGAAGGTGCTTGACGCTTTCAAGACCGCGGTAAAAGACACAAAGTACACCTTCGTTCGAATTGACAGCAGCGGATTGCTCGAAGCGTATCGAAGCGGCTCCAAGGACCAGCGCGAAGGATACCTCCAGCGCAAGCGTGCTCTGATGGACGCAGGTGACGCACTACGTGCGGAGTGGGCGCGCCATGGCGACCAGAGGGGCGACGCGGTCGCGATTGCTGCCGTCTCGTCGATTCAAGACCATCGAACGGCCATAAACATTCGGGCCGGGCTTGATGCAAACAAGGCGGAGCGCACCCCATCCGGACAGGTGGCGTATCTCATCGATTCTTTGAAGCATCCACATGAACTCGAGACGCTGCGTCGTCTGTATGGACCCGCATTTCTCGCCATCGGACTATACGCACAACCGAAAAAGCGGGAGGAGTACCTTCTGGCACGAGCGCGCGGCGAGGAAGACCTCGTGCGAGAGCTCATTGCCCGGGACGACCGAGATCGAAAGGAACTCGGGCAGCGAGTTTCGGACGCCTTCTACATCTGCGACTTCATCGTCGACGCGACAAAACCCGATCATCGCATCGAAGCTTCCATGAAGCGATTATTCCGACTTGTATTCGGCGACCCGCACGTCACTCCCACGCGAGACGAGTTGGGCATGTATTTGGCCCGTGCGGCTCAGGTACGATCCGGATCGCTTGCGCGCCAGATAGGAGCAGCTGTTCTTCGTGACGACGGATCGGTGGTCAGTGTAGGAACCAACGAGGTTGCGAAACCCATCATTGGAGGTCAATACTGGCCCAAAGACGATGAGCGATATGGTGGACGAGACCGAGTCTATCGGCTACGCGATACCAGCGACGAATTTCGTGCGGACATGGTGAGCGATGCTCTTGATCGCCTTGGCGATTATGGCGCACTGACGCAAGAGCTTGCTCGTAAGCCGTCGGACGAGCGGCTGAACGAACTGTATTTTGTTGACGATGCCCCGTTACGCAAGTCGAAGATCAAAGACAACATCGACTATATTCGCGCTGTTCATGCTGAAGCTGCCGCGATAATTGATGCAG
>JAXDMB010000325.1:0-3064 GCA_034666325.1 Vulcanimicrobiota bacterium | reverse complement strand
CCTCTCCGCGGAACCCGGCCCGGGCCCCGGCCCAGGTCCCGGACCAGGACCGGGCCCCGGTCCCGGGCCGGGCCCCGGAGCGGAACCCGGCCCGGGCCCGGGCCCCGGCCCTGGCCCCGGCTGCTCGTCGAAATGCACGTCGACCGCCGGGTACTCGCTGAACTGCGGATTCAAGACGCAGACGTGTCTTTGCACGCTCTGACGTGACGGTCGCGGCGAGCGCGGGCGCGGAACCGGAATCGGTAACCGCGCTCGCGCTCGCTCACCGCGCCACCGCGGACGACGCGCGCGCGCTGATTTCCGCAGACACGGTGCCGTTCGCGGACGTGCTCGTTCCGCTCGTCGTCTGGGCGCGTGGTGAAGTGGCTCGGCGTCTCTGCGACTCGCCGGAACATCCCTCGCCGCACGAGCGCTTCAGCGCGCCGGCGCGGCTCGCGCTCGAACAGGGCCTTCTGCGGCGGTTGGCCGCGGTTGCCGCGCCGGCGCTGCAGGCCGAGTTCGCGAGCGCGCGCCCGGCGGGACGTGCGCTGACGGCGTCGTTTCTCGGCGGTGCGGTGACTGCGGGTGAGCCGCCGCGCGCCGCATATCGAGCGTTCGTCGCCGCCATTCGGAGCGAGGGGCTCGCGGCGTTCGTGCAGCGGTATCCGGTGCTTGCGCGACTCATCGGCACCGTTCTCGGCGCGTGGTGCGACGCCACGGTCGAGCTCGTCGAACGCCTCGGCCACGACCTCGCGCAGATCTGCGCGCGTTGGGGATGGCACGGCGATCCGGGCGCGGTGGCGCTGCTTGAACCCGACCTCTCCGATCCGCATCACGGCGGCCGTTCCGTCGCTGCGCTCACGTTCGCATCGGGCGCGCGGCTCGTGTACAAGCCGCGCAGCCTCGCGGCCGACGCCGCGTTCGGCGACTTTCTGGCATGGTGCGACGACGATTTCCGCGTGCCGGCGACGATCGAGCGCGACGGCTACGGCTGGGCGGAATTCATCGAGCACGACCCGTGCCGCGATGCCGCGGACGTCGAACGGTTCTACCGGCGCGCCGGCATGCTGCTGTGCGTCCTCTATCTCTGCGGCACGACCGACTGTCATTTCGAGAATCTGATCGCGCACGGAGCGCATCCGGTGCTGATCGACGCGGAGACGATCCTGCAGCCGCAGCTTCCACAACCGTGGTCGTCGGGCGCGGATGCGCAGGAGCGCGCGTGGGACACGGTCGTGCGCACGGGCCTGTTGCCGCAGTGGGATTTCAGCGCGGACGGACGGCTCGCGCTCGACACGAGCGCACTGGGCAGCTTCGCCGCACTGCAGGCGTCGCAGCAGAAGCCCGCGTGGCGAAACGTCAACACGGACGACATGACGCTCGGCACCGAACCGTGGACGCCCGTCGCACCGCAAAGCGTCCCGCTGCTCGACGGCCGGCGCGTGGACCCGCGCGAGCACCTCGACGCATTCGTCGACGGCTTTCGCAGGATGCACCGCTCGATCGCGCAGCGCCGCGACGGGCTGCTCGCCGCGGTAGATTCGCTCGAGACGCAACTGACCGCGCCGATGGACGACGGACCGTTGGCGGTGCTTGCAGCCGTCCGGGTCCGGTTCATTCCACGGGCCACGCAGGACTACATGCTCGTGCGCAACGACGCGCTGCGGCCGGAAAATCTCGCAAGCGAGGCTGATCGCGAGCGTGCTTTGGCGATGCTGTCGCGCCCGTTTTCGAGCTCGCCCGAATCGCGCGTGTTGTCGGCGATCGAACCGGCGGAACGGCGCGCGCTCGGGCGCCTCGACGTGCCGCATTTCACGATCGCCGCGACGGGCACGCACCTCGATTCCGGCGACGGAGAGTCGGTGCCGGTGCCGGTGCTGGCGCCGGGATTCTCCGATTTGATCACGCGGTTGCGGCACTGGGATGACGGCGATCTGCGCCGCCAGGTCGCGATCGTGCGCGGCATGTTCCATGCGCGCACGGCGCGCGCATTCGACGTGACGAGCGGCGCGAAGCCGTTTCCGGAGGCGGCCGATGCGGCAACGCGCGCAGCGCGCGCGGCGGCTTACGTCGCGGCAGCGCGCGACATCGGAAACGAGCTCGAAGCGGCGAGCATTCCGGCGCGTGACGGCAGCATGTCGTGGCTCGGGCTCGTGCACCATGCCGGCGCCGACCGGTTCGCGCTGGAGCCGCTGGGATACGATCTCTACGGCGGAACCGCGGGAATCGCGCTGTTCTTCGCCGCGCTCGCGCACGTCTCGGGCGAATCGCGTTTTCACGCGCTGGCGCTCGATGCGGTGGAAGGACTGCGCCGCCGGCTGCGCGCCCCGGACGCCGGCCGGGAGCTCGCAGCGCGCATCGGAATAGGCGGCGCGACGGGCGTCGGGTCGATTGTCTACGCGCTGACGCGAATGGGGACGCTGCTGGGCGAGCCCGCGCTGCGCGGCGACGCGCGCATCGCTGCCGCGCTGATCGGCGAGAGCGAGATCGAACGAGACGACGTGTTCGACCCGGTCGCGGGCTCGGCCGGCGCGATCCTCGGACTGCTCGCGCTGCACCACGAAGCGCCCGAGGAGGACGTGCTGGCACGCGCCGTTGCCGCGGGCGAACATCTCGTGCGCCGCCGCACGGGAACCCCCGGAAAGCGCGCGTGGACGAATTTCGCCGGCGTCCCGCTCACCGGGTTGGCGCACGGCGCAGCCGGAATCGCGCTCGCGCTGAGGAGGCTGCACGCCGCAACGCACGACGAGCGCTTTATGAACGCGGCGCTTGAAGCGATCGCGTACGAGCGCGCAACCTACGATCCGCATGCGGGCAACTGGCCCGACTTTCGCGCGCTCGCGACGCGCGACGGCGTGCCGGGTTACTCCGTGATGTGGTGCCACGGTGCGCCGGGAATCGGATTGGCAAGGCTTGCGATGCCGTACGGAGAGGCGACTTTCGCTGGCGACGATGACGTGAGCGAGATCGACGCCGCCGTGGCGGCGACCATCGCGTTCGGTGTGCGCGGGCCTGATTACCTGTGCTGCGGCAATCTCGGGCGCGCCGAGCTGCTGCTGCAAGCCGGTGTGCAGCTTCAGCGGCC
>JAXDMB010000324.1:0-4824 GCA_034666325.1 Vulcanimicrobiota bacterium | reverse complement strand
CCAGCCGGCGGTCCGTGTCGCGCATGACCGTCTTGAGCACGACGGTGTCGCGCGCGCGCGCATCGCGCAGCGCGAACAGCACGCCCACGATGCGACCGTCCCGTTCGGCGACCGGACTCAGCCGCGGATCGAGCAGCGCCGCGAGCGGCCGGTAGAGCGACGCGAACGCGTCGAATCCGATCGGCGTGAAAAGCGGCGCATCGCGAAAGCCGCGCAACGCGAGCGCGTGAATTTGGGCGAGCTCGTCGTCGAGGCGCGCGAGGTTTAGCTCACGCAGCGTGACGCCCGCGTCGCGCAACCGCGCTTCAAGCGTCGGAACGCGCGGATCGCGCTCGGCGAGAGCCCCGTCGCGGTATGACGCGTACGTCTCCATCGGCGTGAAGCCCGCGCGCTGCCAGGGGATGACCGCGTCGAGCTCCGAGTACGGCTCGAGAGCGAACGGGGGCGTGCCGTCGCTCCAGGTGACGAGACGATATCCGTGCGCCGTGTCCCCGTCGATCGGCCCGGCGGCGAGCTCGCATCCCGCTTCGCGCAAACGGTCGGCGGCGCGCGCCAGCAGCACTGCGAGCGCGTCGTCGTCGCGCGACCTGATCGCGCCGATGAAGCCGGTTCGCCGCCCCGCGTGCGACGGCGCCGCACGCCACCACAGCGAGCAGTGCGCTTGCACCGCGCCGCGCGCGTACGATTCGAGCATGTCGTCCGGACGCGGCACGTGCGCCTTCGTGCCGGTGCTCGTGCAGACCGAGTTCATGTCAGGCTCCCGTGAAGAGACGAAGGGTGATGAGTCCGGCGACGGGGATCGCGGCGTTGTCGAAACCGTCGCCCGCGAACGCCTCGGCCAGCGTCGTGACGAGCGCGAACGCGGCCACCGCGGCGATGCCGGCAGCGCCGGGCACGAGCGCGCAAACCAAAGCGGCGACCGCGAAGAACGCGCACGAGCCCTCGAACGACTTGCGAGCGCGCCCGACGGCATACGGATGGCGCCCGAAACGCCGTCCGACCAGCGCCGCGGCTGCGTCGCCGAACGCCAGCGTCAGAATCGCGGCGGCGTAGGCCGCCGTGTGGTCGTGCGCAAGCGCGAACGCGAGCGCGACGCCCCCCACGAACGCGAACTCCCCGATCGACCTGCGCGCGATCCCGTGCAGCGCGCCGCCGAACCGTTCGCGCAACACGGGAACGGCGCGCAGCGCGAGCAGTCCGGCGCACGCGACGAGGGCGAGCACGACGACGGGCGCGACGGCAGCGAAGAGCCACGGCAGCGAAAGCACGGCGAGCCCCACGGCGACGTGCGACGCCTTGCGCGCGGCTTCGGCCTCCCACGCGAATCGCCGCGCGAGCATGCCGATCCCGCCGACCAGCAGCGCGAGGCCGCCGGCGAAGACCAGGGCCGCAACCGGCGCCGCAGTCGCCGCGGCAACCAGCGGCGTAATCCCGAGTGCGGGCATCATCGCGCTTCCTCCACCACGAAATCGCCGTAGAACGGCACGCGGTCGCGCGCGCGCAGCGGCGCCGCGACATCCTGGCGCTCGGCGAGGAACGGCGCGAGCGTCTCGGGACGGCGGCGCGGCACGAGCATGTTCCAGTACGCGAGCCGCGCGCGCGGCGCGGAGACCGCGACGATTCGGGCGAGCAGCGCCGCGTACGCCGCGTCGTCCATGTACTCGAACACGTCGGACAGATTCCAGCCGTCGACCGGCGCGCCGTCGTGCGCTGCCACGAACTCTTCGAGCGAGCAGCGCCGCACGTCGAGCCGGTCGAGGTTGGCGCGAATCGGGTCGAACGACTCCGCCCGCAGCGCGAGCGGCAGCGCGTCGCCGTGCTCGCCGGTGAGGATCCAGCGCAGGTACGGGTTCGCCCCCGCATCGTCGTCGCGCAGCGAGCGCGCGATTCGCTCCAGCAGGCGCTGCGACACGGGGCCATCAGCGTGCGCGAAGAAACGCGGGTCGCGCCCGAGCGCGCTCATCATGGGCCGCGCGAAGAACGCGCGGAACGTCAGCCGCCAGCGCACCGTGTCCCAGCGCTCGTCGTAGAAGCGCGCACGCTCGGCGTCGTCGCAATCGAGCAGCTCGCGCACCGTCCCGCGCGAGTGGATCAGCGGCAGCACGACGGTGCGGAACAGCGCGAGATAGCGCTCGAACCGGCCGGCGCTGCCGATTCCGGCGCGAACCGCGTCGTGGCGCGCATCCCAGTACGCGCGCGCGTCGTCATCGAGCAGCGGGCGGCAGCGCGCGTAGAGCGCGAGCCGGTCGCCGTGCGGGCGGGAGCCGACGAGCGCGAGCAGCTCCTCGTGCGCGAGCGCGCGATACGCCGCGACGCGCAGCGCGAGCGCGGCGAGCTGCGCGGGCTCACGGTCGAGCGCGATCACGCGCGCGGGCCCGGCGGCGAGCATCGCGAGCGCGTTGTCGCCGGCCGACGCGATCGCGACGTACGTTCCGCTGGGCCGAACGGCGAGCGCGTCCACCAGCACGTCCGCGTCTTCCCAGCACTGCGCGTAGCGCAAGGTCGTCATGGTGCTTTCTCCAGCCGGCGCACGGCGCCGGTGGCGCCGTCGAGCTCAACGAGATCGCCGTCGTGCAGCCACGACATGAGCCCGCGAATCGCGACGACCGACGGAATGCCCATCTCGCGCGACACGATCGCCGCGTGCGAGAGCTGGCTGCCGCGCTCGACGAGGATCGCGGCGGCGGCCGGGAACAGCACCACCCAGCTCGGATCGGTGCGTTCCGCGACGAGGATCTCGCCGCGGTGCAGCGTCTCACGCGGATCGCGCACCACGCGGACGCGCGCGCGCACGACGCCCGGGCAGCACGGCGTCCCGGCGCGAGCCGTGTCGTCCTGCAACGCTGAATCCGCGGCGAACAGCGGCGCGACCGGAAGATCGCGCGTCGCGAACCGATTCGGCGGCGGCGGCGCCGCGGCGTAGCGCGCGCTTTCCGCGCAGCGCACGGCAGCCAGGGCGCGCAGCTCGCGGCTCGCGGCGTTGCCCTCGACATACCCGAGCAATTCGTCCACCGTGAGGTGAAAGACGTCGCGCGCGTCGTCCAGCACGCCGCGCTTCGCGAGGATGCGCCCCATCGCGATGAAGATGCGGCGGACGCGCCCGAACACGCGGGTCCGCTCGAAGCGCAAGTTCTCGCGCGCAACGATGCGCGCCCGCGCCCACGCCGTCAGCCGCCCAAATGCGAACGCGAGCAACGGGCGTCCGCGCAGCGCCAGCTGAGCGCGCCGTTCCGCGCCGCGTCGCATCCCGACGGCCGCTGATGACGACGTGCCGAGCGGCGACGTCGTGCGCAGGCGCGCGATCGCTTCGAGCAGCGGGCGTGGATCGTCGTGCAGCGTGGGGCTCTCGAGTTTCAGCTCGCTTTCGCAGCGGTCGCCGAACTTCGCGATGTACGCGGCGAACTTGCGGGCGAACGTTTCGCGGTCGGCCTCGGCGTCGATTGCGGCGAGGCGCTCCACCGCGCGCGCCGGTTCGGCGCTCATCATGCCGCCGCTCGCGGCGAGCAGCGCGGGCGCCAGCGACGCGTCGCCGCACCACGACGCGGCGGCGCGCCGGAGCAGCCCGAACGACAGCATCACGAAGAAGTCGTTGGCGATCGGCACGTTCCAGCGGTCGAGCAGCGCGCGCTCCAGCCGCCTGTACTCCCGCGCCAGCTCGACGAGCGTCGCGCGCTCGAGGCGAGGACCGCCGGCGAGCGCCGTTTCGACGTGCGCGTGAAAGCGTTCGACGTCGCGCGGCAGCCGCACGGACGTGGCGGTCAGCGCGACCGCGGTGCCGGCCAGCATCGCGGCGTCGCGCAGCTTGCCGCGGCGGCAGCCGCGCGCGATTGCGTCCGCGATGCCGGCCGGCATCGCCTCGCGCACGCCCATCATTTGTTCCATCAGCGTGCGGTTGAGCCGGTAGCCCGGCAGCAGCGCGAGCATCCGGTACCAGCGCACGAGGTCGTACATCATGCGGCCCTCGATGCGGCCGACGAGCCCTTCGAACGTCTCCGCATTCGCGTCGATCACGTCGCGCGGCACGCCGGCGAGCCGGAAGAACGAGCGGTACGCGCCGGCGTACGCGTGCCGCGCGAACGAGTAGGTGAGCGCACCGACGACGCCACCGTAGCTTTCAGCGATGTTGCTGTCGTCCCAGATCGCTACCGTGCCGGCCGCGACCGCGGTGACCGGCCGCGCTTGCAGCGCCCACAGCCGTCCGGACGCGAACGTGAACTCGACGTCCTGCGGCCCGCCGCACGCGTTCGCGATCCGCCGCGCGAGCGCAGCGACGGCGAGCACGGCCGCATCGCCGAGCACGGGCCGCGCGCGCAGCTCCGCGTCGACCGCGACGGCGAGCGTTCCTCGACCCGGCGCGCGCACGTGCATGCGATCCTTGTCCGCGATCGTGCGCGAGGCGATCGCGCCGTCGCGCGCGACACGCCACGCGTCGGTGACGAGATCGCCGCCGACCACGCCGGATGCGAGCCCGTATGCCGCCGTCACCACGACGACGTCGCTGCCGTCGACCGGATCGATCCCGAACGCAACCCCGCTCGCCTCGCCGTCAACCATGCGCTGCACGACGACGGCCATCGCGACCCCGGGCGAGTTCGCATCCGCCGAGTCACCCGACGACGCAGCATCGGCCTCGCCGGCAAACGCAGACGCGATCTCGTGCGCGAAGGCACGATCCATTTGCCGCGCAGGCGCACCGGTCGTCGCGCCCGCATACGCCCGCACCGCGGTGCCCGACGCCGATAGACGCACGCGCCGGATCGCATCGAGCACGTCGGCGTGCGGTACGAACAACAGGCTCGCGAACTGTCCCGCGTACGACGCGCT
>JAXDMB010000323.1:0-9005 GCA_034666325.1 Vulcanimicrobiota bacterium | reverse complement strand
ACCGCTCTTGACGCGACAGGACCAGCCTTGGTACCATATGGTGGACGAACGAGCGTTCGGCCCAACATCTAGGGGAAGAGCAAACACCATGCACGCCATGACGTACGGCAAACCCAAACAAAAGCTGACCCTGATGCCGCTGGTCGCGCTAGGCGCACTCAGCCTGGCCGTCACGCTCCCCGCGCTCTCGAGCACGGTCCACGCCGCGCCTCCGGTCGCCTACAAGACGATCACGGTCCACGCAGGCGAGACCCTCTGGACGCTCGCGGAATCAAAAACCGCCCCAACGGGCGACGTCCAAGCAACGGTCGACCAAATCATCGCGACCAACCACCTCTCATCGGCCACCCTACAAATCGGCCAGCACCTGAGAGTCCCGAAATGAAAGCCCTATAAGCAAAACGCGGCCAAGCCGCAAGAGCAAGCCAACCCGCACCCGCCCCTCCCCCGGAGCGGGTGTTTTGCTACCCGCTACTCACGACACGTCGCAAAATGACCCGAATGCCCGAGCCACCCACCCCGCATGCCCCCGAGCGCACGACCCCGCCAACGCCACCGCGAGCGAAGCGATGCGCCAGCAACGATCGTGGCAGGAGGGGGCGGCGGACGCATGCGTGTTCGGCGGCGCTTGCGGAGGAGCGAAGCCCGGAGGGCGAGAGCGACGGAGCACGCAGCGACCGGAGCGCATGGATGCGCGCAGGGAGCGTGCCGCAGAATACGCATGCGTCCGCCGCCCCCGAGCCCCGAGCCAAAAAAAGGGCGCCCCGCCGAAGCGAAGCGCCCTCAATGTTCCGGAGTACCGCGAGGCTAGATCTTGATCCGTCCCTCGAAGTACATGTTGAACGGATATCCCGGGAACGTCGGGTTGTACGGCGTCCGCAGGAACGGCTGGATGTTCCAGCCCGGGTTGAACGCATTACCGACCGGCGTCGGTCCGCCACCCGCACCATACGTCGCAACGTAGTTGCACGCATGGTTCACCCCGAACGGCACCTTACTGCCGCCGAAGCAGCGGTTGATGATGTTCGCGAAGTTTCCGACGAGCGTGAACCGCTTGTTCACGTCGTACGTGATCTGGGTGTGCAGCAGCAGCTGCGACGGCGACGCGAAGCCGCCGATTCCGTCGAATTTCCCGGTGTAGATGTTCGGGATCGCGAGCTGCGTCGGGAAGTTGCCCTGATCCGCGATGCCCGTACCGCCGGGGCTGTCAGCGCACGAGGTGATGTCGTATGGTGCTCCGCCGGCCGCGCCGTACGGATACCGAGGGTCACCGGTCGTGGAGCTCGGCAATGCGCCCGAGCACAGGTTGGGATAGATGCCGCCCGTCGACAGCGGCACGCCGTAACGCGAGCCGGCCGAGAACTGGAGCGCGGGTGTGATCGCGAGCGGACCGTGTTTGTACTGCACGATCAGCGTCGTGACGTACGGCGCGCCGAACGACGTGTACCCGCCGCCGCCGATGCCGCCCGGAAGCGTGTCGAACGTCGGGAACTTGCCGTTGGGATCGATGAGCCCTTGGGTGGGCGCGTTGTAGTACGGGTTCGCGATGGAACCTGCGCCGCACCCGGGATCCGCCGTGCCGGCCAATGAGCCGGTCGCGGGCGTGTAGCACGGTGCGCCGCCGCCGCCGCGCGTGAACGAGTTGTACTGCGCGATCGCCGAGTTGAAGCCGTCCACGACGGACTGCCCGTTCGGCTCTTTGCCGTACTGGATGTAGCTGTTCGTGTAGGTGAACGACAGGCGCGCGGCGATGCCGTTGCGCGAGAAGTCACCCTTGTCGACCTCGAGCTCGAAGCCTTGCGACGTCTGGCGGCCGACGTTGAGGCCGGAGACGAAGTTGGTCTTCTGGTCCAGGAAGAACTGCTGAATCTGGTCCTGCGTCTTGCGCAGGAACGGCGTCAGCTTGACGGCCGTGTCGCCCTTGAACTGGTGCTCGAGCGAGAAGTCGTAGTTGTTCGATGTCGGCGGCCGGATCGAGTGCGCCGGCGTGTTGCCGATGCCGAACGCCGCAAAGCTTGCGAGCTTCGACGGCGCGTTCGGCTGCAGGAAGTCGTACTGCTGGAACGCGCTGTTCGGCGCCTGGACGTAGCGGCCGTAGCTCGCACGGAGAACCGTGCGCGGGTCGATCGTGTACGTCGCGCCGAGCCGCGGCTGGATCGCGCTGTACGTTTCGACCTGGCTCGGGATGTTGAACTGCTGGTTGGTCGGGAACTGGTTGTTCCACGCCGTGTACAGGAACGCGCGAGCCGGCGTACCGGTCGTGTTCGTGCCCTCGAACCGGAACTGGTCGTAGCGCAGGCCGAGGTTGATGTTGAGCCGGTCGGTGGGCTTCCACTGATCGGTGATCGAGAACGCGCTGAACTTCGGCACCACGGTGTTGTACGTCGCGTACGGACCGTTGTTGATGACGAGGTACTGGCACTGCGTGCCGCCGCACGTGAGACCAGCGGCCGACGGAACGGTGCCCGCGGTCGCCTGGCGGAACGTGAAGTATCCCGCGCCGGTGTTGAAGTTCGAGCCGCTGCCGTTGAAGCAGTTGACCGGCGCTCCGGTGAAGCTGTAGCACTGCCCGGTGGTGAGGAAGTTCTGCCCGACCAGCACGCCGACGGCGCGGCGGTCGTTGATGCCGGTACCCGGCACGGTGCCGCCGCCGCCGTTGAGCATCTGCGTGTTGTTGTCGCGCAGCGTCGTGGCGGTCGTGTACGAGCCCTGCAGCGAGAGCAGGTGCTGCGCGTTGAGCTGGTTGGAGTACGTGGCGCTCACGCCGCGCGTGTGGCTGCTGAGCTCGTAGTCGCTCGGAACCCAGCCGACGTAGTCGGCGTAGTTCGTTTGCGGACCCGTCTGCAGCCAGTCGGAGTAGTACGTGTAGCCGTAAACGCGCAGGAACGCGTTCGTTCCGAAGTTGCGCTGGTACTGCAGCTTGAGCACGGACTGGTTGTTGTTGAACGCGTCGCGGCGATCGGGCTCGATCTCCGCCCCGCGCGCGCGGCCGAACGGCGACTGCGGGAACAGATAGTTCACGGTGCCGCCGCCGGTGTAACCCACCGGGAGCAGCGTCCCCGACCGCTGCTGCACGAAGCTGTAGCCGTCCGAGTACGCCGGAACGCCGAGACCGATCGCGTTGGCGTAGTTCGCGCCGCCGAGATCGTTCGTCGAGTCGTAGGCCGGGTTGTTGATGAAGTTGTTGTCGAACAGCACCTGGATGTCGTCCCGGTTGCCGTCTTTGCGCGGAAGACCGAAGTGCAGGTTCACGATCGAGTCGCGATCCTTCACGCTGGCCTGCGTGTTGTAGTTGTACGGCCCCAGCACGTACGCCTGAGAGGCGCCGCCGTTGGTGTAGTCGGTGCCGAAACCGCTGCCGCACGACGGAGCCGTCGTTGCGTCCGCGCACGGTGCGACGGGCGGGCCCCAGGTGTGCTGCAGGCTGGCGCCGTTGTACTGGTCGTAGTAGCGGAAGCCTTGGTTGTAGGCGCCGGCACCGAGATAGTACGAGAACGTGCGCGCCGGGTTGGCGCCGCCCGCTTCGAACGCGACCTTGTTGTAGAAGATCGGCGCTCCGACCGCCAGCGTCAGATTGCGCGACGCCGGCGCCGTGCCGGTGCGAATCACCTGGTTGATGTAGCCCGAGATGCCGGTGGCCTCCGCGTTCGCGGGGGTGGCGCCGGTGTAGACCTGGAGCTCCTGCTGGCCGAGCGACGACAGCGCGCCCGACGGATAGTTGTCGAACGCGCGGTTGACGGGGATGCCGTCCAGCTCGTAACCGATCTGGTCGTAGTCGCCGCCGCGGATGGAGATCGACGCGCCGGCGCCGATGTAACCGGTCTGGTTGGGTGCGACGAAGACGCCGGGCACCGTCGAGATCGCGGACCACGCGCTGTTGAGGTTACCGCCGCCGCCGACCGATGACGCCTTGTCTTGCGTGACGGCGTTGATCGAGTAGACGTCGGCCGTCGTACCGGGCTTCACGAGCGCCGACGCGGCGCGTGACGTGACGGTACCGATGACCTTCAGTTTCGTCGGCTGCTGCAGCGTGAGGGTCAGCGTCTGGTCCGCTTGGACCGTGACGCCGCTGACCGACGCCGCATCGCGCGCGGACGTCGCCGGCACCGACACCGTATACGTGTCGGGCGCGAGCGAGATGAACGAGAAGCGCCCTGAAGCGTCGCTGGTCGTGGTGGCCGACTGCGAGGGACTCGCAGCCGTCACGCGCGCGCCGCCGACGGGCTGGTTCGACTGAGGATCGACGACGGAGCCGCTGATCTGTCCGGTCGTACCTGCCAGAACGCTTATCGTTCCCTGGAGCACGAACGCGACGAGCAACAGAACCGCGACCAAACCTCGTCTCACCGAATGAGGTATTGCCACGGGCACCTATCCTTTCGAAGGGTGGGTGGTGGTGCGCCGATACGCAGCGCGCACGGGAAACCCGAGCCCGGCTGCTTTCGACCGGGCAGTCTTCTGGCAGTCAGGGCTCGCTTCCCCTCGGCAACGGCGGCGTCAGGGGCCCTCTGCCGCCGTAAGCCTAGCGCGCCGCGCGCTCAACGACCACGACGCTGTGGCCGTCGTGGCGGTCCAGAAAGGCCAGCCCTTCGTCCATCCAGCCGTCGAGGCCGGCGCTGAGATGCCGCTGCACCTCGCGCACGATGTGACGCCGGCTCTTGAGCCAGTTGAGCTCGGAGCGCGTCGTCGCGAGCCACACCGCCTCTTCGCATTCCTCGCACTGGTAGCCGAATCGCATCGTGCGAGTATAGCACCCGGAAACGAACGAGGCCGCGGACGTATCCGCGGCCTCGCAGCGTCGTGTGAACCTGCGTTCACATAGGTCTAGAGCTTGCGGATCTTCAGCTCGAAGTAGACCTGCGGCGGAGCGGCGGAGTTCGTCGCCAGCGCCTGGAGCGAACCGGCAGTGACCGGCAGGTACGGATAGACGTTGCCCTGCTGGATCACGTCGCCGGGGTTGTAGAAGTTCCCGACCGACTGCGCGGCGGCGTACGAGCAGCCGATGCGGCCGCCGATAGCCCACGGGACCTTCGAACCGCCCCAACAGTTCGCGTAGAGGTTCGCGCCGGTGACCTGAAGCGTGAAGCGCCGGTTGATGTCCCACGACACCTGGAGGTTCCCCACGAGCAGGTTGGGCTGCGTGAACTCGCCGATGCCGTCGAAACGGTGCGTCAGCGGGTTCGGGATGTTGACGACGCCCGTGCACGTCGAAGCGTCGTAGGCGGCGCCGGAAGGCGCGGCCGCACCGGTCGCGGTGTAACGGGGGTCGTTGACCGCCGACGGGTTCCCCGCGAGCGGAGCGCACGTGTCCGGCGCGACGCCGCCCAGCGAAACCGGCGAACCGTACTTGGCACCGGCCTGGAACTGCAACGACGGGGTGATCGTGAGCGGGCCCTTCTTGTACTGCACGATCAGTGAGGCGACGTGAGGGATCACGTAGCTCGTCGACGTGCCGCTGCCGAAGCCCGGCTGCTGGTTGTACGCGGCGTACCCGGCGTTCGGGTCGAGCAGACCCTGCACCGGAGCGTTGTAGTACGGGTTCGCGACGCTGCCCGCCGCGCACGTCGGGTCGGGCGCTCCGCCGGCGTAGCACGGCGCGGCCGTGACCGGGTTGAGCGCCGCGGCGCAGCGCGCATCGGTGGGATGCGAGCCGCAGAACGACGTGTACTGGTTGTAGTCTCCGATCGCGGCGTTGATCCCGTTCACGAACGAGCCGCCGTTGGAGAACACCTTGTAGTGGTTGACCGCGTGCGTGTACGTGTACGCGAGCGTGCCCGCGAACCCGTTGCGCGCGAAGTCACCCTTGGAGATCGCCAGCTCGAGACCGGACGCCGTACGGTTCTGGCCATTGACGCTGGCGACGAAGTTGGTCTTCGGGTCGACGAGCACGGTGGCGAACTCGTTTTGCGTCTTGCGCAGGAACGGCGTCACGCGCGTGCTGAGGTCGGTGCCCTTGACCTGGTGCTCCCAAGAGAAGTCCGTGTTGAACGAGATCTCCGGCGTCACCGGACGGCCGAAGCTGTTGAACCCGAAGTTCTGGTAGAACGCCGTGCTTGGCGTGCCGGCCTGAACGTTCGTCGCATCCACGGCCGAGGTCTGCGGCGCCTGCACGAAGCGCCCGTACGACGCGCGCAGCACGTTGAGCGGGTTCACCGTGAAGGTCGCGCCAATGCGCGGCTGCAGGATGTTGTTGTAGCTGATGTTGTCGCTCGCCGCGGTGAGCGTCGTCGGCGAGGTGCCCGCCGGGCACGCCGCGCCCAACGCCCGCGTCACCGGCGGGTTCGAACCCGAGATGCAGTGGCGCGCGTTGTAGTCGTTCACGAACAGCTGGTTGCCGATGTTGTTCGTGTTCTGGAGGTCGTAGCCGAACGAGTCGGTACGCAGCGACAGATCGACGGAGACGCGCGAGTTCGGCTTCCACGTGTCGCTGATCGCGGCGTTGAAGAACTTCGGCCGGACCGTGTTGTTGGCGGCGAGCACGCCGTTGTTGACGACGAGATACTGGCAGGCCGAGCCGCCGCACGTGAGTCCGCTTGCGGTCGCGAGGTTCGGCGAGCTGAACGTGGTCGTAGAGCCGTCCGCGTTGTGCACGACGGCGTTCCCGCCCGGCGCCAAGCTCGTGCCCAGGCTGTTCACGCCGGGGAGACGATACGTCGAGGCGCTGCCGCACGTGCGGTTGACGATGCCCTGCGACGTTACGGCGCCCCCCGGATCGCGGTCGGTACGAAACGCATAGCAGGTTGACGTCGGGCTGCCGCTGCCGACGAGATACGCGACCGGCGCTTCACCGTTGCCGGCTGCGACGTCATTGCGGTAACGCACCGTGTTCGACGTGACGTAGCCGGCGTTGAAGTTGATCAGGTGCTCGGCCGAGAGCTGGTAGCCGGTGGTGATCACCGCGCCGCGGCTGTGCGAGCTGATCTGGTAGTCCGGCGAGAACGCACCGACGAAGTTCTGGTAGAGGCCGACGATGCCGTTGTCCAGCCGGTCCGAGTACAGCGTGTAACCGTACGCGCGGACGTACCCCTTGTCGCCGATGTTGTGCTGGTACTGCGCCTTGACGATCGCGAACGCGTTCGTCTCGCCGTCCTGGCGCGCGAAGTCGGCCGATCCGCCCCACGGGCGCCCGGCGGGCGAGTTCGCGAAAGAGTAACGCTGGATGCGGCCGAGGTCACCGGCAGTGAGCACGGTGCCGAGCGATCCCGTGTAGACGTTCGCGTCGCGGAACGGAATGCTGCCGAGCGGCGGCGCGCACGTGGTGGGACCCGCATAGGTGCCGCCGCCCCCGGCCGGCGCCGGACAAGTCGGGTTGCCGTTGATGTCCGTGACGTACTGAACGCCGTTGGCCGTGCCGTTCACGACGTCGGCGAGCGACGTGCCCCACGCGTCCATGCTGGCGTTGGGGTAGTTCTTCGTGTTGCCGTAGTCGTACAGGAACTGGATGTCGTCGTGGTTCCCGTCCTTCTTGTGCGGGATCCCGAAATGCAGGTTCGCGATCGTCTCACGGTCGTTGAGGTCCGTCTGGAACCCCCACAGCGTGTCGGCGAAGTTGTAACCGTTCGGCCCGAGCGGCACGCCGCCGAGGAACGGGGAACCGTTCTGGTAGCAGCCGGCCGTCGGATGCGCCGTGCCGCAGTTCGCGGCCGTGTAGTTGATCAGGCTTCCCTGACCGGTGCGCGCGAGGTAACCCTGGCCGTTGAACTGGTCGAGGTTGCGGAAGGTCTCGCTGTAGCCGCCGGTTCCGAGGTAGTACGAGAACAGACGGTTCGGCGAGGCGCCCCCGATCTCGATGTTGCCGTGGTTGTACTTGTGCGGCGCGCCGATGCCGATCGTTCCGGTTATGCTGCCCGGATACGTTCCGGTCTTGATCACCTGGTTGACGAAGCCCGCGAGACCGACCGCTTGCGCGTCGGCCGGAGCCTGGCCCGTGTAGACCTGGACTTCCTGGTTGCCGAGCGACGAGAGCTGACCGCTCGCGTACTGGTCGAACGAACGGTTGATCGGGATGCCGTCGACTTCATTGCCCGTCTGGGTGTAGTCGCCGCCGCGGATGAAGATGGACGTGCCCCAGCCCGGCTGGTTGAGCGGAACGACGACGCCCGGAACGGACGCGATCGCGCTGTAGGCCTGGTTGAGGTTCGCGCCGCCGCCAAGCGATCCGGCCGCGGATTGCTGCGCGGCATTGACGGAGTAGACGCTGGCGGTCTGGCCCGGTCGCACGAGCGCGCTGTTCGAACGCGCCGCGGTGCGGCCGATGGTCTGCAGGGTTCGTGAGCCCTGGAGGGACACGGTGACGTTCTGGTCCGCCTGGACCGTGATTCCGCCTTGCGTCGCCGATTGATACCCTGCTTTCTCGAAGCTCAGGGCATACGTGTCGGGGGCGAGGGACAGGAACTGAAAACGTCCTTGCTGGTCCGTCGTCACCTTCGCCGCTTGGCTCGGGCTGACAGCGGAAATCGTCGCACCTGCAATCGGCGTTCCGGCAGCAGTGGTTTCCGTGAGGACGCCACTGATCGATCCCGTGGTGCCGGCCAGAACCAATGTTCCCTGGGCGGCGAAGAACAGGACTGCAAGAACGGCGGTCACCGTGCGCGCAAAGGAGCTGCGCATAGGCTAGCCTTTCAAACTGACTGTGAATTGACGCGCCGGGCAGGACGAATCCCCACGACACGCCATACGCAGCTTGTTCCCCGACCGGCATTTCCCTGTCGCTAATCTTGCGGAGAAGGCAGCGAAACGGCAGTTTCTATGCCGGAAAACTGCCGTTTTCGTTCGGTACGTCCGGCGAGACAGGCTACTTCGTGGCCGTTTGGAGCCTCTCGCCAAGGAGTCGCGGGATGTCCGAGGGCCGGTCGGCGACGGGCACGCCGGCTTCGCCGAACGCCTTCACCTTGGACTCCGGGGTCCCGGTGTTGCCCGAGATGATCGCTCCCGCGTGTCCCAGGCGTTTGCCCTTGGGCGCGCTGCGGCCGCCGATGAACGCGACCACCGGCTTGTCGGGGATG
>JAXDMB010000322.1:0-8755 GCA_034666325.1 Vulcanimicrobiota bacterium | reverse complement strand
CTACGTCACCGACCTCAACAACAACCGGATCAAACGGTTCTTCGAGGACGACGTGAGCTTACGGTGCTCGCGCGTCGGCCTCGGTGACGCAGCGCTTCTGCTTCCGGCGCGCACGCCGTACGCGCGTTTTCGCGACGCGGGCTGCTCGCTGCGCTCCGGTGACGGCGAACGGCCATGGGCGATCTTCACGTACGCACGTGACTCCGGCATTGTCTACAACGATCTGTCCGTCGCGCTGTTCGCGCAGGCACATCGCGTCGCCACGATCCGCATCATTTACGACGCCGACGTCGTATAGGCTTCGCATGGAGCCACGATCGTAACGTCCGGACGCGTCTTCTACGGCTGGGCGATCGTCGTCGCGCTCGGCGCCACGACGATCATCTCCTACGGGACGAACCAGTATCTCTTCGGGCTGCTGGTCGAACCCGTGTCGCGCGAGCTGGGCTGGGACCGGGCATCCATCGGCCTCGCGTACTCCGGCGTCGTGCTCGTGTCGGGCATCGCCGGACTCGGGCTCGGCCACGCGCTGGACCGCTTCGGCGCGCGTCTGCTGCTCGCGGCCGGTTCGCTCATCACCGGGATCTCGCTGCTGCTCCTCGCGCGCGTGCACACGCTCGCCGCGTTCGATCTGCTGTGGACGGCCGGCATCGGCGCGGGTTCCGCGCTCACGTATTACCCCGTCACGATGACGGTGGTCGCGAACTGGTTCGACCGCCGCCGCTTGCGCGCGCTGTCGCTGCTCACGTTCATGGGCGCGTTCTCCTCCACGCTGACGTACCCGGTCGCCGGCCTGCTGATCGCGCACCTCGGCTGGCGCGAGGCCGTCGCGATCCTCGGCGCGGTGCAGTTGCTCGTCGCGCTGCCGCTGCACGCGCTGATCGTGCGCCGGCATCCCGAGGACATCGGGCTGCATCCGGACGGTGCAGCCGCCGCGGGCACGTCGACGCCGGAGAGCGGCGTGCCGTTTCGCGCCGCGATGCGCCGCGCCGCGTTCTGGCTGCCGACCGCCGCGATCGCGCTGTCGTATTTCGCGAGCACGGCGATGCTGCTCGAGCACGTCGCATATCTCATCGAGCGCGGTTACTCGCCGTCGTTCGCGGCGACGCTGGTCGGCCTGTTCGGCCTCGCGTATCTGCCCGGGCGCTGGTTCATCGCGTGGGCCGGCGAGCGCGTGTCGCTCGTCGCGCTGTTCGCCGCCGCGTTCGCGATCGAAGCGGTGGGCATCGCGGTGCTCGCGACGACCACATCGCTGTGGGGCGTGATCGCGTACGTGTGCACGTTCGGCGCGGCGTACGGCGCGACGTTCCCGCTGCGCGGCGCGCTGATGGCGCAGCGTTTCGGACGGCGCTCGTACGGGGCGATTCTGGCCGCGCAAGGCGTCCCGGTGGGGATCGTGTCCGCGCTCGGACCGGTCGTCGTGGGCCGGCTCATCGACGCGCGCGGGTACGGCCCGGCGTTCGCGAGCTGCATCGCGGCACTCTTGGCGGCGGCGGTCGTCATCGCGATCCCGGTGTCCCGCGCGCGAGGGCTTGCCGGCCCGGCCACGTATCGAGGCCCGTACACGCCCGGACCTTGAGGAGTGTTCCATGAGCGATCCGCTCTCGCGCGGCGACTTCTTCCAGATCACGGCCGCCGCCGGTGCGGCGACAGCCGCCGGTCAGAGCACGGTCGCGGCGGCGGGCGCGACGGTTGCGCTCAAGATGCGCTGGTACGGCGGCGGCGTCTACGAGCTGGCAACGCCCGACGACAAGTCGATCGTGCTGGTCGACGCATGGATCTGGAACAACACGGGCTTCAAGGCGTTCGGCATCGACAAACCCGCGGAGCTGTCCAGCGCGGCCGCGTACGCGGCGCACGTGAAAGGACGCAAGCCCGACGCGGTGGTCGTCGCGCTGACGCACGACCACGGCGACCACATGGGCGATTATTTCGAGCTGCTGCGCGCACTGCTGGATGCGGGCGTCGACGTGAAAACGGTCGGCCAGAGCGACCTGATGCGCGTCGCCCTTCCGCCGAAGTTCAAGGCGGCGAACATCGATAACAGCCAGATCGTGCTCAACAACGGCGCGGGAATCAACATGGGCGGAACCGCGAGCTACAAAGGCGTGAAGATGGAGCTCGTCCCCGCGGTCCATTCCACCGCGGCGGGCTTTCCGGCCGCCGGCTTCATCATCGACATCGGCGGCGCGCGCGTGTACGCCTCGGGCGACACGGATCTCTACGGCGACATGGCGCTGATCGGCACGCGCTATCGCCCCGATCTCGCCGTACTGTCGTCGGGCAACGGCGCGTTCACGATGGGCCCGGACGACGCCGCGTATGCCTGCAAGCTGCTCGGGATCGGCCAGGCCGTGCCGGTGCACTACGCGCACAACCCGCTCGTGGTCGGCCCGCAGTGCGGCGACCTGTTCCGCGCCGCGGCCGGCCGGGTGTCGCCGCAGACCCAAGTGACCCTGCTCCGCCCGGGCGTCACGACCACGCTCCAGGTGGCCGCGAACCCGGCGCGCGGAGCGTAGACGCTTCGTAGACGGCGTCGCCCTGCTTGCCCTGCCTCGCCCACGACGGCTCGGGCCGGCGGGGCCGGCCCGCGGCGGCCGATGATCCGCCTCACAGGGTCCATATGACCCTGTAGCCGGGCGCCGCGCGCGCCGATGCAATTTATGAGCACCAACGGCAGGATGCCGGTCCGAGAGGGTTAGCGGTATGGAGACCACAGCGTTCATGCGCGGGCTAGAGCTGCGCGCATTGCTCGAAGCGACGGCTATTTTGAGGCTCGTCGAGTCGCTCGACACGATCATCGCGGACGCCGAGACGCGCGCGGAGGAAGACGCGATCGCCGAGCACTGCGCCGCCTCGTGGCGCCGCCGCCGCGATGCCCTTCTCGCGGAATACGCCAGCCTCGTCAGCGGCGAGGTCGTCCCCGTCGTCTAGGGACCCGAGCGGTCAGCGATAGGCCGCTTGGATCGAAGCGAACTCGTCGCGGGACGCGTGCAGGTCGAGGCCGGTGATCGGGGCCTCGGGCAAGCCGGTGCGGTCCTCGAACGTCGGGCGGTCTTCCTTGTAGATCACGCCGAGCGGAATCTTGCCCTCGCGCGTGAGCGCATCGAACGCGGCGAGCCGGTCGCCCGGCGAATAGCCCTCGCTGTTGGCGAGGTCGCTGACGTTGTCTTTGAACCACGCGTACGTGTTGATCTTGTTGTAGGTGACGCACGGCGACATCACCTCGACGATCGAGAACCCGCGGTGCTCGATCGCGAGCTTGATCATCGCCACCATCTGTTTGGGCTGCGCGGAGAAGCCGCGCGCCAGGAAGGAAGCGCCGGCGGCGAGTGCCAGCGCCAGGCCGTTGAGCGGCGTGTCCGGGTTGCCGTCGGGGCTCACCGATGCGACATAGCCCGTCGCGCTCGTCGGCGACGACTGCCCTTTCGTGAGCCCGTACGTCTGGTTGTCCATCACGATGTACGTGACGTCGGGATTGCGACGGACCGCGTGCACGAAGTGTCCGGCGCCGATCGCGTAGCCGTCGCCGTCGCCGCCCGCCGCGATCACGGTGAGGTCGCGGTTGGCGAGCTTCACCGCGGTCGCAACCGGAAGCGCGCGCCCGTGCACGCCGTGGAACGCGTAGCTGTGCAGGTAGCCGGATATCTTTCCGGAGCAGCCGATGCCCGAGATGAACGCGACGTCCTTCGGCTGTTTGCCGAGCTCCGCCAGCGCTTGTTTGAGCGCCGACAGAACGCCGTAGTCGCCGCAGCCGGGGCACCACCACGACGGGGTGGCGGTAGCGAAGTCTTTCGGGGTGAGGGTGGCCGTCATCGTCAGATGACCTCCGCGGTGGCGCCGGCTTCGATGGTGCTGCGCACGGCTTCGATCACTTCGATCGGGCGGAACGGCCGCCCGTCGTACTTGCGCACGCCGTGCAGCGCGTCGAGCGGTCCGACGACCGTGCGGATCAGCTGCATCAGCTGTCCCGTGTAGTTGTTCTCGACCACGAACACGTGCTGCGCGCCGCGCACGAACTCTTTGATGTCGTCTTCCGGGAACGGCCACAGCGTACGCAGCTGCAGGAAGCGCGTCAGGACGCCTTCGGTCGCGAGCCGCTGCACCGCTTCCGCGATCGGGCCGCGGTTCGCGCCGTAGCCGAGGATCGCGATGTCGGCGTCGGCGATGCCGTGCAGCACGGCACGCGGCAAGTCGTCGCGCATCGACACGAGCTTGCCCATGCGTTTCTCCATCATGCGCGCGCGGTTGCGCGGGTTCTCCGTGATGACGCCCATGTCGTTGTGCTCCGAACCCGGCGCGAGGTGCATGCCGCCCGGAATGCCGGGGATCACGCGCGGCGACACGCCGTCGTCGGTGAACGCGAAGCGTTTGTACTCGCCGAACACCACCTCGCCCGAGTCGATCAGCTTGCCGCGGTCGATCTGGACCTTCTCGGTGTTCAGCGGCGCCAGCGTCGCTTTGCTCTGGCACAGCGCCTGCTCCGTGAGCACGAACACCGGCAGCTGGTACTTCTCCGCGAGATTGAACGCGTCGGCCGTCAATTCGAACGACTCGCGCACGGTGCCTGGTGCGAGCACGACGCGCGGGATCTCGCCGTGCCCGGAATAGATCAGGTGGTTGAGATTGCTCTGCTCGGTTTTCGTCGGCATTCCCGTGGAGGGACCGGTGCGCGCGCATTCCACCACCACGACCGGAATCTCCAGGACGCCGGCGAGACCGATCGCTTCGGTCATCAGCGCCTGTCCCGGACCCGACGTCGCCGTCATCGCGCGCACGCCGGCGAACGCGGCGCCGAGCGTCATCGTGATCGCGGCGAGCTCGTCTTCGGCTTGCACGACGACGCCGCCGAACTTCGGCAACTGCTTGGACATCCACTCGAGCACGTCCGTCGCGGGCGTGATCGGATAGCCGGCCATGAAACGGCAGCCGGCCACGAGCGCACCGTACGCGATCGCGTCGTTGCCCATCATGATGAGGCGGTCGCCGTCCGCTCCGGCGACGAGTCCGTACCCGCTCGGGCGATCGGCGAAGTTCTCGAGCACGTACGTCTCGCCGGCTTCGATCGCGCGCATGTTGAGGTCGAGGACTTTCTCGCCCTTGCGCTGGTAGATGCCGCGCACGTCGTGCCGGATGATCTCCGGATCCATGCCGATCAGCGCGCCCAGCACCCCGATCGCGATCGTGTTGCGCACGAGCTCGAGGCCGAGATCGGCTTTCGCGATCTTCGCGAGCGGGATCTCGTACCAGTTCACGTCGGCGCGGCGCATTTCGTCCGGAATCGCCTCGGACGTGTTGTCGAAGATCACGAAGCCGCCGGGCCGCATCTCGTCGACGTGCGCTTCGACCGCCTCGAGGTCGAACGCGACGAGCGCGTCGACCGCGTCGGCCATGCCGTAATCGTGGTGTTCGCTCGCGCGGATGACGTAGTTCGTGTGTCCGCCGCGGATTCGGGACGGGAAGTCTTTGTAGGTGTAGACTTCGAGTCCCATGCGCTTGAAGACGCCGGCGATCAAGTCGCCGGTCGTCAAGCTCCCGTCTCCGGCTTGTCCGCCGAACATCACTTCGACGCTGTTGAGGATCACTCGGGGCACCTCGCGATAAGGGCGCCGTTCCGGCGCCGTTGGCCTGTACGGTTCGGCGGCGGTGACGCGACGGCCCTGTTCGGCGTTCCCGTGCCATGAAACGACCGGACCTGCGTCCGCTTGCCGTCCTTGTGACGTCCCTTGGGATGGCGTGCGCCGGTTTTGCGGCGCCCTCCGCCGCCGAGCCGAGCCCGGCTGCGGCTTCAACGGCGCCCGCGCAAACGGCCGCGCCGTGCGCGCCCGCAGCCCTCGCTTTGCGTGAGGTCAGCGAGACCGCGGGCGTTCTGCCCGAAGCCGTGTACGCGCTGGGCAACCGCGGGGCCGCGGCGTGCCGCATCTCGGGTTCGCTCGGAATCCGGATGTTCGACGCGCAGGGCAAACCGCTTCCGCTGCGGTTCGGGCCGAACAGCACGATGGCGACGCTGCTGACGCTGGGCCCGGCGGACGAAGCGTCGTTCACCGTGACCTACGGACGGCCGGGAGTCGCGCAGTGCGCGCTCGCCGCGCGAATCGACGTCTATCTCGCGCAGGAGCTCCCGCCGGTGAGTGCGGCCACCAGCTTCACGGCGTGCGCGCTGCCCGCGGTTCGCGTGTCGAGCTTGCGGCTCGGCGTGCCGCCCGCGGCCGGGTCACCCGCGCCGTCTGTCTCGCCCCCGCCGTCTGTCTCGCCCACGGCGTCACCGTCGCCGTCGCCGCGGTTCGTCGCGCGTGCGATGCGGCGGTTACCGCCGCTCATAGCGACCGCCTGAAGCGGCGGTAGCGGCGCTTCGCTTCGCGCCATGCGGCGTGCCATGCGAGCGCCTCCGTTCCCGCGGTCTGGTGTGCGAGCGCGGCGAGCTCGCCCGCGGCGAACGCGTGCTCGCCGTCCGCGAGCGCGCGCAGTTGTTCGCGTGCCACGACCGCGTCGTGCTGCTCGCCAAGAATCGTTTGCACGTTTTCGATCGCCGCGGCGAGCGCGTGCGCCCGGCGTCCGGCGACCGGCGCGACCGCTTCCGCGGCATACCGCGCGCGCTTCGCCGCGATGCGGATCGCGTGCAGCTCATCGTCCGACGCCGGACGCGAGCGCGCGCGAACGCGCTTGCGCAGTCGCGACCATGCCGTGCCGGCGATCGCACCGAGCACGTCGCACGCCGGCTCGTCCGCGGCCGCGTTGAACGGCGGGCACGCCGCCACGCGGGCGAGCTCGTCGAGCAGCGCGGCGTAATCCGGCTCCGCCTGCAGCGCGCGCACGCGTTCGTACGCGCGACCCCGCGCTGCGCGGAACGGCTCGAACGCACCGGCGGCGCCCCGACGGTCCGCATCGGGCAGCAGCTCCGCTTTGCGCGACAGAAACGCGAGCAGCACGTCGGCGTCGCGTGCTCCCGAGAAACCGTCCTGCAGCCGGTGCGTGCGCTCGCGCAGGTCGCTCGCCCACTGCGCGTCGAGCAGCGGCGCGAACGTGCGCAGATCGCTGCGCAGCCGCCGTACCGCGACCCGCGCTTGGTGCACCGCTTCTTCATCATCGGACGAGCGCAGCAGCGCGTCGTTCCGAACGAGCCGCTCCACCGACGCGGCGAACGCCGCGCTCGCAACGTCGCCGATGCACGAGCGCCGCCCGAGCTCCGGTGCGTCGCGGTCCACCGCGGCATCGGCCTTGCGTGCGACGGTGCCGCTCATCACGGCGCGCCGGCGATCACGTCACAGCCGTTCTTCCAGCGCGCGGATCGCTTTGGGCGGGCCGGCGGCGACGAGCTCGTCGTCCGCGCGCAGCGTCGTGTCGGACGGCGGCCGGAAGCGCATCTCGCCTTCGCGTTTGAGCGCGAGCACGAACGCTTCGTCGCCGTCGGGAAAGAGTTCCACCAGCGCGCGGCCGATCCACGCGGAGCCCGGCTTGATGGTGAGATCTTCGAGCAGCAGCTGGCCGTTGTTCGCGGAGAGCACCGTGTCGACGAAATCGACGGCGGTGGGGCGGGTCGCGAGGCTCGCCATCCGGCGCCCGCCGATCGTGTACGGCGAGATCACGCGGTTCGCACCGGCCAGGCGCAGCTTGTGCTCGGCGTCCTCCGCGTTCGCGCGCGAGACGATCACGAGGTCCGGGTTGAGCACGCGCGCCGAAAGCGTGACGTAGATGTTGTCGGCGTCGTGATCCACCGCGGTCACCAGGCCGCGCGCGCGCTCGATGCCCGCGGCCTGCAATGTCGCGACGTCCGCGGCGTTGCCGTGCATCACGATGAACCCTTCGGCTGCGGCGCGCTCGAGCGAGTGCTGGTTGATGTCGATGACGACGAACGGAATCTTCTCGGACGTGAAATCGCGCGCGATCTCGCGGCCGACGCGCCCGAACCCGCACAGGATGAAGTGATCGCGCATCTTAACCACC
Source organism: Vulcanimicrobiota bacterium (assembly GCA_034666325.1). GTDB lineage: Bacteria > Vulcanimicrobiota > Vulcanimicrobiia > Vulcanimicrobiales > Vulcanimicrobiaceae > Vulcanimicrobium. Next base: position 811 of record JAXDMB010000322.1, on the reverse strand, counting down.
CGCCGGCGCATGCGGCGCTGCGAGAACTCGGCGCCCAAATGGCCTTCGATGATGTAGCCGAAGCCCGCCAGTACGGTGTAGGTCAGCGCGCCGAACCCGAACGCGACGACCAGGATGGTCCACCACTTCCCGGGGACGTCGAGCGGATGCGATTCGCCGCCGCCGACCGTCGTCACGGTCGTGACGGTCATGTACAGCGCGTCGAACCACGACCAGCCTTCGAGCACGGCGTAGCCCGCCGTCCCGACCGCGATGACGCAGACCAGAAGCGTCATCGCGACGAGCAACCGGCGGGGAAGAACTGAGCGCTCGTTCATACACGGCCGCCCCGTGCTTCGAGCCTAGCGCGCGTTGTTCCGCCGCAGTCCGATCCGCCCGCCGTCGTAATCGAACCACCACTCGAACGCGCTCATCTGGTCGGTCCCCACGATCGCGTCGAGGGCGATGTCGATCGCGTCGCGCCGGTCATTGCTCTGCTCGATGCCGACCGCGACGTTCTCGAACCGCTGCGGGCCGAGCGTGAACGATGCGACGCGCCGCGGCACCACGACGATCGACCCCTCGAGATACCGCTCCTCGGAGAAGCCGCGGCCGCCGTGCAGCGCGCCCGGCGCCCAGCGCGCGATCTCCGGCGCGTAGCGCCGTTCGAACGGGCTCAGCACGAAGAGATGCGGCGAGCCGGTGTCGAGCGCGAAGCGGTCGCCCGACGCCGCACCGAACGACGCGTGCACGAGCGGAATGCCTTCGTCGAAGTTCGCGGGCATCACGAACGTTCGCGCGTCGCGAAAGACGTTCTCTGCCGCTTGCGGCG
>JAXDMB010000321.1:0-3968 GCA_034666325.1 Vulcanimicrobiota bacterium | reverse complement strand
CTCGCCGACGGAGTCGTCGCGTTGCCCGGCGGCTTCGCGCTGCTGACGCGTTCGCGCACGCTCGTTTGTGCGGACGCGCATCTTGGATACGAGGACGTGATGGGCGGTGGGGCTGCGCTGCCGCTGTGGAGCACCACCGAGATCGTCGCGTCCGTCATGCTTGCGGCTCGGCGACACGGCGCGCGGGAGATCGTTTTTCTCGGTGATGCGATCCACGGCGCGGATCTCAGCGAAGGCGCGGCGCGTGCGGTCGGCGCCGCGCTCGACGCGCTGCGCGCGCACGCGAATGTCACCGTGATCGCGGGGAATCACGAAGGCCGCACGCGCGGCTTCGCGGTGCTCGGCGCGACGGTCGAATCGTGCGAGCGCGACGGCTGGACGCTCGCGCACGGCGACCGCCCGGAGCCGCGCGCCGCCGCGAATTGGGCCGCGCGTACGATCATCGGGCATCTGCATCCGTCGCTGCACCTCGGCGGGGAGGTGACGGCGCCGGCGTTTCTCGCGTCCCGCGCGCTGGTCGTCGTTCCCGCGCTCACGCCGTACTCGCCGGGACTCGACGTGACGAGCGACGCGTGTCTCGACGCGCTCGCGCCGTGGGGCGTGCAGCGGCGCGACCTGCACGTCGTCGCCGCGACCGCGGAACGCGTGTTTCCGTTCGGAACCCTGTCCGCGCTGCGCGGCGCTTTGTATCTTCATCCGGGCGACGGCGCCGCGCCGCTGGGTCGCCGCCGCCGGCTGCGCCCCGACCGGTAGCCGCGCCTGCGCTAGAGCCGCCCGAGGTGCGCGAGCGCGACGAGAACCGCCGCGACTTGCGAGCCGCCCGCGATGCGACCGTCGAGCGCCATCGCGCGCAGCTCGCTCACCGGCACGACTTCCACTTCGATGTCTTCCGTGACGTCGAACTCGGGTTCGCACGTGCGTACGGCGTCGCGCATCACGAAGAGATGAAAACGTCCGGTAGCGTTCGTTGGGTCCGCAAGAAACGTGCGCACGAACTCGGGCGCCGATCCCGTGAAGCCCGTTTCTTCGGCCAGCTCTCGCACCGCGCACGCCTCCGGCGCTTCGTCGGCGTCGATCATTCCGGCCGGCAACTCGGTGATGATTTCGCCCACACCATGCTTGTACTGCCGAACGAGTAGAACGTTCTCATCGGGCGTCAGCGCAAAGACGACGCAGAAGCCCCGCGATTCGCGAATGAAATAATCCTCGACCACGACACCGCTCGGAAGCTCGACGCGGTCGGCGCGTAACCGTAAAAACTTCGTTTGGATTCGGTAATCCGACGATAGAATGCGCCACGGGCGCAATCGCTGCTCGCTCATGCGACGGGTATACCACACGAGCGCGCGGAAATGGTCGGCAGCACAACGACGTCCTTTCGGGGGAGCAGGACGATCGAAAAGATAGAGATCGGCCGGCATTACGACACCAGTTACGGAACGCTGTGGAAAGACGGCACGTACTTTCCGCGCGGCACCCGCGTGCAAATTACCGGATTGCACATCGAGCAGGGCTTCTGCGTTCGCTTCCCCGCCGAGGTCGAGGGCGAACCCCTCGAGACCTGGGAGGACTGGGACGAGATCGACTTTCTGGCGGACGAAGGCTCCGTCGAGTTCGGCGGCACGCTGCCCGCGAGCGTGCTCAGCGAAGCGCGCGAAGTGCTCGACGAGGCCGAGGACGGCTGCCATCTCCATCTCCACGAAGGCGACGAGTAGAGCGCGCGCGTAGGCACGGGGCATGGCCGCCCCGCCGATGCGCCTGTCGCAGAACGCCGTCGCGCTGGCCGCGACGCTGCTCGCCGCGGGCGCGCTGCTGCCCCTGGAGCCGCGCGTGCGGCTGCTGTGCGCGGGCCTGGCGTTCGCGGTGATCCTCGTGCTGCTGGTCGTGCGGCTGCGCGCGCACTCGGCGCGGCGGGACGACGACCGCGTGACCGGCGTGTACGACCGCATCGCGCGGATCCGCGAAGAGCGCTCGAAGCGCCGCCGCTAGCCCTCGCTGCCGCCTTCGCGCGCCAGCATCTCGCCGTAGATCTCCGCGACGCGCTCCAGCGTGTCGGCATCCTGGGGGAGCTTATCGGGACGCAGCCGCACAATGCGAGGGAAGCGCAGCGCGTAGCCGCTCGCGTGCAGATCGCTCTTCTGGATGATGTCGAACGCGATCTCCACGACGATGCTGGGTTCCACCACGATCTCGTGGCGTTTGAGAGCGAGCCGCTCGTACGCGGCGCGCGCTTCGCCGGGCGGGAGGCGGTGCGCTTCGAACCACTGCGTCATCTCCGCGATCTCGAGGTCCGTCAGACCGCTGTAGGCTTTGCCGATCACCGCGAGATCGTCGCCGTCGCGCACCGCGAACGTGTAGTCGGACAGCACATTCACGCGCTTGCCGTGGCCGCGCTCGACGCCGACGATGACGCAATCCAGCGTCGCCAGCTCGCGCTTCAGCTTCAGCCACGACTTGCCGCGGCGGCCCGGCGTGTACGGCGCGTCGGTGCGTTTGAACACGAGCCCCTCGTCGCCGCGCGCGCGCGATTCCTCGAACCGCTCGTGCACCGCTTCGGCGCCCGCACCGGCTTCGAGCGCGGTCCATGGTGCGAGCGCGAGCGCGCCGCCGGCCTGAGCCAGCAGCTCCGCGAGCCGCGCGCGCCGGTCCGCAAGCGGTTGGTCGAGGAGAAACTCCTCGTCGCGCGCGAGCGCATCGAACACGACGTAGCGCACCGGCACGTCGCGCAGCAGCTCGGGCGCGACGTCCTTGCGCTGCAGGCGCGCTTGCAGCACGCGGAACGGCAGCACGCGGTCGTCGCGCACCGCGACGATCTCACCGTCGAGCGCGAACGAGCCGGGCAGCGCGCGCAGCGCCGCGACCACTTCCGGATACGACGCCGAAACGTCGTTGAGCGTGCGCGAGAAGAGCGACACGCGTTCCGGTGTGACGTGCGCTTGCGCGCGGATGCCGTCGTACTTGTCCTCCACCAGCCACGTCGCGGCGGCGAGGTCTTTGTACTCCGAGCCGTACGCGATCGGCGACGCGAGCATGAACGCGATCGGGGCGTGGTACGCGATCGTGACTTGGTCGAGCGTGTCGTGCTTCGCGGCGAGCGCCACCGCGCCGACATCGCCGGCCGCGCTGGCGGCGCGGCGCACCGCGCGCGGATCGCGTTCGAACGCCTGCGCGACCGCGTCCACCACGAGCCCTTCGCGCAAGCCGATGCGCAGCTCACCCGTCATGATCTTGATCACGAACGTCGCTTCGAGCGGATCGGCGCACGCGGAGAACACGCGCTCGCACAGGATGCGCCGCCGCTTTTGCGCGTTCTTGCCCGACGCGTCCGCGATCTCGGTCAGCAGCGCGTAGAGCCGCGCCGGCGTGAGAACGTCACGGAACAGTCCGAGATCGTGCGACGGCCGCACGAACGGCCCGAGCGCCGCGCCGAGGTCGCCGGTCGCGCGGTACGCGACGCCGAGCGCGGTGTCGTCCACGCCCCACGTCGTCGCGGTCGCTTCCACGATCGTGCGGCCGCCCACGGCGAGGCTGCGCTCCTGCGCCTGCGGGAACGGGTTGCCGGTGAAATAGCGCGTCGCCGGCGCGAGGTCGTCGTCGTCGAGATCGCGCAGGTACGCCGCGACGAGCGCGATCTTCTCGAGCTTGCTCGCGGTCGCGGCGATTGCGGCGCACGTGCGCGCGAACGCGATCACGGTGTCGGGGCGGGGTACGGGCCGGTCACGGACGCGGGGCTTCGCGCTCCGGTCGCAGGTGACCGCCGAACGGCCGCGGTAGGCCGCTCGGGTGATCACCGCGATCGTTCTGATGACCGTCGAGCCGGGCCGGGTCCGCACGCTGGCCGAGGAGCTGCTCGAGATCGACGGCGTGACGGAGTGCTACAGCGTCGCCGGGCCGTACGATCTCGTCGCGATCGCGCGCGTGCGCGAGCACGAGGAGCTCAGCGATCTGGTCACCGAGCGGATCGCCTC
>JAXDMB010000320.1:0-7336 GCA_034666325.1 Vulcanimicrobiota bacterium | reverse complement strand
CGGGGTTTTTTCGTGTTTGGCGTTCCGGCCGAGCCCGGAGGCACGGGGACATAAAACGGCTATCGACCGACGCGCTTTTGTTAAGGTGTCGAAATAGCCATGTTTAGCCAGGAGTAGCCAATTTAGGTGAGGCGATCCTCCGGACGCGCCGCGACTTGCGGCGCGCACTTGGAGGAAAAACGCAATGCTCACCTCATTGGCTGCCGCTGCTCTCGCGCTCGCGCTGGCGCTCGGCATCACAGTGACCGCGACGACGCCCGTCGCAACGGCGACGGTATCCGCGTCGGCATCCGCCTCGGCCGACGACATCGTCGGTGGCGGCCCGCCTGGGTTCTAGGTTTCCTACGGTCGGCTGAAACGAAGGAGGGGACGGGTTTCCGTCCCCTCCGGGTTCAGCGCAGCGACTTCACGTCGTCGAGAATGCCGAGCCGCGCGCACTCCGCGACGAGCGACGCGCGGCTGCGCACGCCGAACGCCGAGAAGATCGCGCGCGTATGGTTGTTGATCGTGTTGAAGCTGCGGTCGAACGTCGCAGCGATCTCGCGCGCCTTGCGTCCTTTGCAAAGCTCCGCGAGAACGCGGCGCTCCGCGGGTGTGAGCTGGCCGAGCGGATCGTCCTCGTTCGTGCGCCGCTCCAGCGCCTCGCGCAGCCACGCGTTCGGCGTGTTTCGCAGCGCGTCGAGCGCGGTCTGCGCGAAGCGACGATCTCCGGTCACGCTGCGCAACACGTTCGCCGTGGTGGCGATGCGAAGCCGATAACCCAGGCGTGTCCACAGCTCGAGAGACTGCTCCAGGTCCGCGACTCCTTGCTGCGTCGAGCCTTCCGCGATCGCGACTTTGCCGCGCGCGTAGAGCTCGTACGCATCGAGCCGGCGATCGCCTTCGAACGCGCTCATCTCGGCGCGGCGCGGCCGCGTTCGCTCGTACAGCGTGAGCACTTTGCGCGCGGCGTCGACGTTCGCGGACGGCACCGTTGCCGCGAACGCGAGCATCGCGAGCCGCCGGTCCACGTCGAGATTCACTTGGTCGCCGCGCAGCAGCAACGCGCCGGCGAGCTCGAGATAGCGCGACTCCGAGAACCGGTCGCCGACGATACCCGCTACGATCGCAGCGTCGACCAGCGCCACGGCGTGATGGCTGCTGTCGACGGTGAGCATCAGCGCCAATTGGCGCTCGTCCCATGCGCGCGCGACCTCGCCTTCGAGAAGTGAAAGCCACGACAGGTATTCCAGCACGCGAAAGCGCTCGATCCGCACGTCGTCGGACCACGCGGTCGTCTCGTACTCGCGCCGCACGAGCCGTCCGAGCCGCACGTCGATCGTTTCGGCAGCGATGACCGCGAGCGCGAGCAGCACTTTCGCGCGGCCTTTCAGATCGGTGTGCTTCGCTTTGTTGAGCTCGTCCAGAGCCGCCGTGAACTCGTGCGCCGCGGCGCCGTAATTTTCGCGGCGCACGTCGATCCATCCGAGGAGCTGCAGGAGGCGCGCGCGCACGATGTCGCGCGCGCCGGGCAGCGCGGCGTCGACGATCTCTTCCGCTTCGGGAAGACGGAACGAGCTCCAGCGGCTCAGCGCGCGGTAATACGCGATCTCGGCGACGTGCTGCGGCGCCGATTTCTCCGCGAGCGCGGCCGCTTCATCGAGCAGCGACTCGCCTTTGTCGCGGCGGTTCGTGCGCGTCAGCGCCGCACCGGCAAGCATGTTGGCGAGCGCCGTTTCCTCGGCGCCTTTTGCTTCCTTGCCGGCGCGCTGCAGCAGCGGCGACACTTCCTCGGGCCGGTCGACGGCCAGCAGCGCTCGCGCCTGCAGCAACGCCCCGGCGACGCGGTCCTCGCGGCGGTCGAGGCGCGCACCGTCCAGCATTCGTAGTAGTTGCTCGTATTCGCCAGCGTTCCAAGCGTTACGAGCCTCGTCCAGCAATGATGCAGCGTGCCGGACGGGAAGGGCGGCGATGCGACGCGTGCTAGCCACGACCGTACACTTCTCGCCGAAGTGCGCGTGTCTTTTCTTTTTGCGCGTCTTATGCGCCGGTTTGGCGAAACATAGCACCGGATTAGCGTTAGCACGTCGTATGGGTCTGCTTCGACTGCTCGTTACGTCCCGGCGCACGCTGGCGCGCGCATATTCGTTGGTCCGCGATCCGCGCGTTCCGGTGCGGCTCAAACTGCTCACCGCGGCCGGCGCGCTGTTCATCCTCTCGCCGCTCAACGTTCTGGGCGACATCCCGCTGCTCGGCGTCCTCGACGACGCCGCGCTTCTCGCGCTGCTGCTCGCGTGGTTCGTGCGCGCGGCGTCGCGCTACGGCGTCGAGATCTCCAAGCAGACCTTGATCGCCGCGCGCTCGTCCATCGCTCGGTAACCGCTGGGCGATTCCGCGAGCGGAAGCTTCTGCGTGAACACCGGAGATGGATCGATTGAGCCATCGGCAAGCGCCGACATCAGCTCGGGCAGATAGGCGCGCACCGGCGCGAGCGCGCCGCGCAGCGCGACGTTGCCGTTGAACAGGCGGCGGAACGAAAGCGTCTCCATCCCGGCCGGCACGCCGACGAACGCGACGGTTCCGCCGTCGCGCACGACACCGAGCGCGAGATCGAGCGAGCTCTGCACGCCGACCGCTTCGACCACACTGGGCGCGCCGCCGCGCGTGAGCTCCACGATCTTCGCCTGCGCGTCGGGATCGTGCGAGTCGACGACGTCCGTCGCGCCGAAACGCTTCGCGAGCGCGAGGCGCTCGGCGTGGTGTCCCACCGCGACGATTCGTTCCGCACCGAGGTAGCGCGCGGACTGCACCGCGCACAGACCGACCGCGCCGTCGCCTACCACGACGACCGCGCCGCCCGCTTTCGTTCCGGCGCTGACCGCACCGTGGTATCCCGTGCCCATCACGTCGGTGAGCGCGAGCGCCGCGGTGCGTTTGCCGGCGTCGTCGCGAATCGCGTCGGGAATCGCAACCAGCGTCGCGTCCGCGAACGGCACGCGGACGAGCTCGCCCTGGCCGCCGTCGTTCTCAAGCCCGCCCCAGAAGCCCGCGTGCTCGCACGACGTGTAGAGATGCTCGCGGCAGAACGCGCACGAGCCGTCCGCGTACGAGAACGGCGCGGCCACGAACTGGCCCGGCTTCACGCCGCGCACGTCCGCGCCGACGGCCTCGATCACGCCGGTGAACTCGTGGCCCAGGCGCGAGCCCTCGGCCCACTTCGCGACGCCGCGGTACGGCCACAGGTCGGAGCCGCAGATCGCGGCGTCGACCACGCGCACGACGGCGTCGGACGGTTCCTTGATAACCGGGTCGGGGACGGTCTCGACGCGCACGTCGCGCGCGCCGTGGAAGACGGTGGCTTTCACGGACTCCGCAAACAGCGCGCGGGCGCGCGGGGTTGCCGCGCTAGCCGGACGCGCCCGGAATGAAGCGTTCGAGCAGCGCGGCGCGGAGCGCGTCCGGCGGCACGAGGCCTTGGTCGAGGATGAAATCGTGGAACGCGCGCTGGTCGAAGCGCACGCCGAGCGCCGCCTCGGTCTCCGCACGCAGCGCCGTGAGCTTGAGGTAACCGTAAAAGTACGACGTCGCCTGGCCGGGCGCGCGGAAGGTGTAGCGCTCCACCTCGCTGCGCGCGAACGGCGCGGAGTACACGATCTCGCGCTCGAGGAACGCGTGCGCGTCGGCAGGCGCGATCGCGCCGCTCTGCAGCTCGGGATCCAGGAACGCGCGCGCCGCCCGGTGGAGGCGCATCTGCAGCGAGCACAACTGTCCGGCGAGCGGCATGTACGGCAGCACGATCTCTTCGGCGTAGAGCGCCCAGCCTTCGACGTTCACCGAGTTGAACGCGAACGCCGCGCGCGCGAGCGACAAACCGCCTTCGAGCATGCGGTCGAACTGCACTTCGTGGCCGGGCCGCGCTTCGTGCGCGGTGAGCGTCCACGTCACCGCGTCGTGCGTGAAGTCGTCGGCGCGTTCGATGCCGCTGCCGCCCGCGGCGGGCGGCACGTCCAGCGGCAGCACGAACTCGCCGACCTGTCCCGTGTTGCCGACGAGCGGCGCGGGGTTCATGTGCGCAGCGGGCGATTCCGCGCTCTCCGCGAGCGACCCGACGCGAATGCGCGCCGGCCGCTCCGGCAGCGTGACGAGGTTCTCGCGGCGCACGATCTGCTCGATCTCGTCGAGCCGCTTGCGGTAGAACTCGACGATCGCGTCCGCGTCGCCGCGAATCTGCTCGCGCTTGAGGTCGCGGATCACGTCGCGGTAGTCGTGCGAGGCGAACCCGCGTTCGGCGGCGACGCGCGGCGCGAGCGCCTGCATCTGCGCTTGAAGCGCGTCGAAAGCAGCGTGCGCCCGCGCTGCGAGCTCGCCGGGCGGGATGTCGACGCCGACCTCGTGCAGCCGGTACGCGTACACGTCGGGCGGAAGACGGTGGTCGTCGCGCGCGCGCGGCAAGACGTCGGCTTCGACGAAGCGCGCGTAGTCCGCGTACTGCGCGCGCAGCGCGTCGAACGCGTCGCGCCAGCCGTCCAGCTCGGATTGCTGCAGCAGCTGTTCGATGCCGTCCAGCAGGACGGGCCCGAGCGCGAGCGCGGTGCGCACCTCGACCGCGTACGGGCCGGTAAGCGCGCGGTTCGCGAGACGGGCGCGCGTCTCGGCCTCGGCGCTGCGCGCGAGCGGAACGGTGTTCGGCTCGGCGCCGACGTAGCGGCGTAAGCGCACCAGCGCGAGGCGTTTGCGCTCGACGGGATTCTGCTCGTCGAGCAGCACGCGAATGCCGGCGAACGCGATGCGCGCGACGTCGATCAGCTGCACGAGGTGCGCGTCCATCACGTCGAGGCCGCGCACGACGTCGTCGACCGCGCGCGCCAGAATTCCGACGTCCTCGCGCACGCGCGCGTCGCTTTCGCTCGATGCCGCGGCGCGCAGCGTCTCGGCGGCGCGGAACGCGGCCTCGCGCACCCGGTCGCGCCAGCCATCGCGCAGATCGGCCGTGTGCGCGTCGGCCTGCGTGAGCCCGAGCGATGAGGACCCCTCGGGACCCGCGAGGCAGTAGAGCGCGACGACCGGCTCGGCGAGCTCGTCGCTGCGGCGGATCCAGTCGTCGTGCGGGAGCGTCACAGCGTCCAGCTTCCCACGTTCCAGAAGTCGCTCACGCCTTGCGCGGGCTTCACGCCGTGCAAGTCATCGTTCCACGCGTTCACGTTCGCACGCCACACCATCGTGTGGTACGGCAGCACCTCACCGAGCCGGCGCTGCACCTGCGCGTACAACGTCTTGCGCTGCGCGCGATCGTACGTCGCGGCGGCGCGCTGCTGCAGCGTGCCGAGCTTCCCGTCCACGACGCGCGCGTAGTTCGCGCCGTGCGGCGGGACGTACTGCGGACCGGCGGTTTGCGTGTCGTCCGGATCGGGATTCTTCGTCCACGCGTAGATGCCCAGATCGAACTTGCCGCTCGCGAACAGACCGCCGGCGCCCAGCGGCGCGAACAGCATGTTCGCCGGCGCGTTGTGCACTTGTACGTCGATGCCGGCCGCGCGGAGCTGCTGCTGGATCACGACCTCGGCGTTCTGGCGCGTGATGACGCCCGCGACGGTGACGATCTCGAGCTCGAGCCGCTTGCCGTCCTTCATGCGGATCCCGTCGGGCCCCGGTTTCCAGCCCGCCGCGTCGAGCAGCGCGTGCGCTTTCGAGAGATCGTGCGGGGTGGGATCCGGCTGCGCGGTGTAGGCCCACGAGCGCGGAAAGATGTCGCCCCAGCCGGGCAGATCGACGTCGAGATAGACGGTGCGCGCGAGGTTCTGCCAGTCGATTCCCATCGCGGCGGCGCGGCGCACGCGCAGGTCGGACAGCGGCGCGCGGCCGGCGTTGAACACCACCATCTCGAACTGCGACGACGGGATCGCGCTGACGGTGACGCCGGGAAACGCCTTGAGCTCGCGGTACTGCTGCTCGGGCGCGCTGAAGTAGAAGTCGAGCTCGTGCGTCTTGAGCGAAACGAGCAGCGTGTTCTCGCTCGGGATCACGCGCAGCGTCACCCGGCGGAGTCCCGGCTTGCCGCCGAACCAGTGCGGGTTCGGCACCATCTCGAGCGTCGCGTTCACGTCGTACCGCTCGATCATGTACGGCCCGCTGCCGACCGGCTTGCCGTTGTACGGGTCGTGGTTGATGTCGGGCTTGCCGCCGAGCAGATGCTTCGGAAGGATCGCGCCTTGCACGCCGCACCGGAAGAAGTTCGACACGAACGGCGCGGACGGCGCGCGCAGCCGCACGACGACGGTGCGCGCGTCCTTCGCCACGACGCTCTGCGCCAAGTCGTACGGGAAGTGGTACGGCACGTTGTTGCGCGGGTTCATGTCCTGCTGCCACGTGAACACCACGTCGTCCGCGGTGAGCGCGTGGCCGTCCGAGAAGCGCACGTCCGGCCGGAGATGGTACGTGATCGTCTTGCCGTCGCGGCTGATGCCGCCGTTCTCGAGCGTCGGCACGGCGGTCGCGGCGTCGGGAACCGGCTCGCCGCGGTCGTCGAAACGGATCAAGCCGCTGAACAAAAACTGCGCGACGTCGGTGGTCGCCGCTTGGCCCGAGATCAGCGGGTTGAGGCTGTCGAACGTGCGCAGCACGCCGATGCGCACGTGACCCGGGTCGGTCCAGGGGTGGCGCGCGTCCGCGGGCGCGGCCGACGCCGCGAGGACGACGAGCGCAACGAGCGCCCCGAGCACCCGTGTCACGCGGTGCGCGCTACCGTGCCCGCGTGCGCCGGCCGCGCCGGCGGCGTCCGTTGTTGTTCTTCATCTCGCTCGCGGGGTGATGGCCGGGCGGAACGGGACGCGGGGTCGCGCCATTGGTGCTGCCGTTGCCGTTGCCGTTCGGTTTGGCCGGGATCTGCGCGTAGCCCGAGAGCATCTCGTCGACGCGCTGGTACGCGCTGCCGAGCAGGCCCACGAGCGACGAGCCGACCTCGATCACGCGCTCGGGAAGATCTTCGGTGGAGTACAGCGTGACGAACTTGTCGCCGTCGCGCTTCACGTCGATGCGGCGGCGTTCCCAGCGGACCGATTTCGGGTTGACGTCGAGCATGCGGCTGGCGAAGCGCTCGGCGTCTTCGTGCGGCGCGACGCGGCGCGCCTCCGCGACCCACTGGTCCCACTTGCGCGAGAAGTCCGGAATCGGCCGGCCCTTGCGGTCGTACGCGGTGCGCTGCGACGGCATCTCCAGACGCCAGTGGCTCTCGGCGTCGATCGGCTGGAACGTCGGCTTGATCTCGCGCGGGCCGTTGAACGCGTCGATCTCGACCAGCGCGGTCTCGATCTCCTCGGCGCTGCGCACCTTCGCGGCGCGCTTGGGATCGCGGCGCAGC
>JAXDMB010000319.1:0-19438 GCA_034666325.1 Vulcanimicrobiota bacterium | reverse complement strand
CCCGCGTGCCGTACATGGAAAAGCTCGTCACCGGCCCGGCCGGACGCGGGGTCGTGTCGATCGATCTGCCGCTGGAAGAGAACCTGCGCGCGCTCGCGCGCGCCAAGGGGCGCGAGGTGTCGGACCTCACGGTCGCGCTGCTCGACCGCCCGCGCAACGAGCCGCTGATGCGCCAGGTGCGCGCGGCGGGCGCGCGCGTGCGCGTGTTCGGCGACGGTGACGTCGCGAACGGCGTGTACGCGATCCTCGAGGAGCGCGCGAACGTGGACGTGCTCGCGGGGATCGGCGGCTCGCCCGAAGGCGTGATCGTCGCCTGTGCGGCGCGCGCGCTCGGCGGCGAGATGCAGGGCCGCCTGTGGCCGCGCGACGAGGCCGACGAGGTGATCGCGCACGAGGAAGGCCACGACATTCGCAAGACGCTCACGCTCGACGATCTGTGCGCGAGCGAGGACGCGCTGTTCGCGGCGAGCGGCGTCACGGACGGCGAGTTCCTCGACGGCGTCCGCTATCGCCGGGGCTCCGCCTTCACGCAGTCGATCGTGATCTCGACCTACACGCGCTCGGTGCGCACGATCGACGCGAAGCACGAGCTGCGCCCGCGCGAGCTGCGCCTGGACGCCATGAAGCCGAAGAGCGCGACGACCACACCGTGATCGCCGCGCTCCGCGAGGGACTACTCTAGCGGCGGTCGCGCCACGGGTCGGTGTGCACCTTGCGGTGGGCCGGCGCGTGGTAGTGCGCGCTGTGCGGGTTGTGCGGGTTGTTCCAGCCGAGATGCCCGCCGTTGTTGACGCTGACGTGCCGGCCGTTGTTCCAGTTCGCGGGCCGGTGGCGGTTGCGGTCGTCGCGGTCGTGGTCGTTGTGGTGTGCGGTGCGCTGCCACCGATCGTGCTGGGCGGCCGACGCGGGGCTTTGCAGCATCGCCAGCGAGCTCGTCGCCGCGAAGAGGGCCGCGAACGCGGCCAGGGTGAGTCGTCTCGTGAGCATGGGGTCCTCCGGATGAATGCGAGATGACGAAATGAGAGGATACCGGCTCAACGGATCGGCAGCCGCCCGCGTTCGCCCGGCGAGGAAACACACGCCGCGGCGTGGGGTCGGCGGACTTCGGGTCGGGTCGCTGCCAGGAGAGTTCGCACCGAACGCTACATGGCACGCGCCGTCCGCTTGAACGAATCGCGACCGACGGAGCGGTATCGCGCGTCAGTGGACGACGACGACCGACGTTGCGCTGCGGCCGAACTCGTCCGGGCGGTCGACGATGTGCGCATTGGCACCCGGCCAGGCGAACGTTCCCGGCGTGACGGTGCGCGCCAGATAGTGCAGGCTGTAGATGCCTGCGTCCAGGTGGTCGGCGTACGCTTCGATGCGGTCGGTGCGGATTTGCTGGTCGCCGATCTTCCAGTCCGTCGCCGGCGTTTTGAGCGCTTGCGACGTCGTCGCGAACGACGTGTCGACCGCTTCGAAACCCGCGGGCAGCGGGTCGGTGATCAGCACGCGCTCGACCGGGTGATCGCTGACGATCTGCAGCTCGACGTCGTACACTTTTGCCGCAGGGAGCATCAGCGATGACGTCAGCGCCGCGAGGCCCATCGTCGCGAGCACCGGCGCCGTGTTCGCCGCGCGCACGATGCGCGTGATGCGCAGGCCGTTCAGCCGGCCGGGTGCGTTGCCGGCGAGACGGTAGTTGTAGGTTACCGCGTAGTGCAGCGTCCCCGTGCCGTCCTTCGTCACGGCGACCTGGTTGCGGCCCGCGGGCAGGTCGCGCATCGGAATCTTCGCGGTGCGCTGCGGCGACTGCGTGCCGGTGAAGCGCTCGCGCACGAGCGTCTTGCCCGCGAGCGTCGCGGTCGCGGTAAAGTTCGCGGGCTGCTCGCGTCCGGCGAGATCCACTAGCGCGCCGAGTGCCGCGGCGTTCTCGCAAGCGCAGCCGAACGAGCCGTTGCGGCGCATGTCGAGCAGCGAGCGCGTCACGCGGTCCGTCGTCTCGCCGTCCGCTTTGCGCGCGAGCTCCAGGCGCAGCGCTTCGGCCTGCGCGACGACGTTGTCGTCGAACCAGTTATAGCGGCCCGGGAGGCTCACGACCGCTCCGCGCGCGGTCGCGTAGAGATGGTCGTCGACGATCTTCGCCAGCGTCGCGGCTTGCGCGCTGAAGCCCGGCGCCAGCGTCATCAGCCGCGCGAGGCGCGCTTGATCCGCGAACGCGAGCTTGACGCGCTGCGCGTCGATCTCGGTGAGGAACGCCGTGCGGTGATCGCCCGCCGCCGCGAGCGCGTCGAGCGCGCGCAGGCGCAGCTGTGCCTTGCAGAGCTCGCTCTTGCACCACTTCGCGTGGCCGGTGGGATCGGCGAGCACCTGCGCGGCGTAGACGCGCACGCCGTCGAGCAGCGGGGTCGCGGCGTCGATCCCGGCCTCGTGCGCGCGCGCCAGCGCGGCCAGCGCGAGCATCGAGTCCCACGGGTCGGAGCCTTCGGCGCGCCAGTACGCCGCGAAGCCGCCGTCCGCGCGGCGCAGGCTCGCGAGCGCCGATATCTCCAGCAGCGCGCGGTCGCGCGCGGCTTTGGCGTCTGCGCCGGTGCGCTTCGCCAGGATGACGAGATCGCTCGCCACCGCGAGACGGCTCGCGCACGAAATCGTCAGGCGCTCCTCGCCGATGAGCGCTTTCTGCGCGGCAACCGTCACCTCGGGAATCAGCGACGACGCGAGCGCGACGTCCAATCCGCCCGCGTCGCGAGGCGTGTCCGCGGCGACGTTCACGCCGACGCTCGCGCGCGCGTCCGTCGTGCCGGTCTGCGCCACCGCTTCGGTGACGTCGAGATCGCGCACCGGAACCGGAATCGCGAACGCGTCGCCGGCGCCCGCCCCGCGCACGCGAATCGTCGCGGTCGCGACGCCGGTGCCGTTAGCGATCACGGGGAAGCGATACGCTTTCGTGACGCGGTCGAGCGGTGCGTCAACGCTCGTCGCGGCGGCGGGCTTGTCGTTCACCAGGAACGCGAGCGGTCCGGCGAGCGACGCTTCGACGTGCAGCGTTCCCGCGGCGCCGCTGCCGTTCGTCACCGCGACGCCGCCTTCGAAACGGTCGCCCGGGCGCGCGAACTGCGGCATCACGGGATTGGCGACGAGCGGCTTCGTGGTGCGGAACGTCGTGTCGGCGTTGCCGAACCGCGCGTCGGCGCTCGACGCGACGACCATCACGCGCCACGTCGTGAGGTCGTCGGGCAGCGTGAACGTCGCGCTCGCGTCACCGTTCGCGTCCGTGCGCAGCGCGCCCGCGAAGTACGCCAGCGGCGCGAACGCGCGCCGCACGCGCGGATCGGCTTCTTCGCCCGACAGACCGCCGCCGAAGCCCCAGCCTTTTTCGACGGGCCGCGTCTGCGTGTTCAGCACGAGCGCGGAACGGTTGTCGGCGTAACGCGTCGAGACGGGCTGGTCGGCGTACACTTCTTTCACGAGATCCGGCGGGCGGTAGCCGGTAAGGCGCAGCACCGCGTCGTTCACCACCATCAGCGTCGCCTGACCGCGCACGGGCCGGCGCGCGCGGTCGGTGAGGTGAACGTGCACCGTCTGGCGCGCACCCGGCGCGAGTATTCCGGCGTCGGCGCGCACCGCGGCAGTGATGTACTTTCCGTCGAGCGCGACGTTGAACGGCGTAAAGCCCACGCGCGCGAGCGCGTTTCCGCCGTCAGCGGGATCTTTCGTAGGCGGCGGACCGCGGCGCACGAGGAACGCCTCCACCGCCGCGTTCGGGAGCATCTCCGGCGTTATCGTGAAGCGCACGGTCGGCGCGGCGCCGTGCGTCTGCTGCGTGGTCTCCCACAGCACGCCGTGGCGAATCACCGCGACGTGCAGCTCGGCATCGGGGAACGGCGACTGCACCAGCGCCGTCGCGACGTCGCCGGGCTTGTACGACGTCTTGTCGAGCTTCACCGTGAGCTGCGACGGATCGCGCCCGAACCAGGCCGCCTCGCCGCTTCCGCCCACGAACAAGATGACGTCCGTCGCGGCGGCGTCGTCCGCGGCGCCCGCGACGTTCGCGCGCACGCGGTACGTACCGGGCTTGGGCGGCGTCAGCGCGACGGTGACCGCCTTGTCGGCCGTCGTCGCGTCCGCGCTCGCGACCGTCTTGTACGACACCGATTGCACGGCTTCTTCCGCGCCTTCGACGATCTGCGTCGCCGTCGTGTAGACCGCGTTCTGCAGCTCCACGTGCACATTGGTTCCAGGCCGGGCCGCGCCGCGCGGATCGGTCGCGATGACCGAAACGCTGAGCGGCTTTTCGGCGGTGCCCACGTCGTCCGTCTTCACGCCGATCAGCGTGTCGCTCGGAAGCGCCGTGAACAGCTTGCCGTCGGACACGGCGATGTTCGACGCGTCCGTCGTCTCGGCATCGACTTGGTACGCCATCGGATACGGCAGGTCGCTCGCGACCGGAACGCTCACGCTGCTCTTGCCCGCGTCGTCCACCGTGGTCGTAATTTCGAGCACGTCGGTCGACGCGTCGGGCTGTTGCTCGGGCCAGTACCACTGGCGGCCGAAGGTGAACTGCTCGCGGCCCTTCGGCGTGAAGCTCGACGGCGAGCGCGTGACGGTGAACTTCGTCGACGCGCCGGTGAGCGGCGCGCCGAACAAGTACGCGTTCGTCGCGGTCGCCGCGATCGTGCCGCCGCGCGCGGCGATGTCGTGGTCGAGCGCGAGGTCGACCTTGAAGTTGGGCGGCTTGAACTCCGCGACGCGGAAGTAGCCGACGATCTCCTCGCCGTTGCCGGCGCTCGCGCGCATCGTGTACGAGCCGAGCGGCGCGTCCTTGGGCAGCGCGACCGGAATCGAGAACGCGCCGAACGCGTCGAGCGAACGGCGCCCGAGATCGCGCTTCTGATCGTTCGGCATCTCCAGCGTGATCGCGTACGACGGCGCGACGCCGCGCCGCAGCACGCCGTCCACGAGGAACCAGCCTGCGGCGGTCATTTGCGCGGTTTCGCCGGGCTGGTAGAGCTGGCGGTCGGAGAAGATCGTGCCGCGGGCGAGCGGCGTCGCCGACGACCAGCCGTTGTAGAAGTCGCCCGCGTACGCGCCGCTGTACTCGCTCGTGCGCACGTACGACCAGTCGGCGCCCTTGCGCACGATCGTCACGAACGCCGGCGCTTCGTTGTTGCCCTTGTCGGTGGCGGCGCATTTCGCGAACGCGGAACGCGCGAACGCCGCGACGCCCGCGGCGCTCGTCGTCGCGGTGGCGCACGCGACGGCGGCGGACTTCGCGGGCGACTCCGCTTGCGACGGATAGACGTCGACTTGCGCGCGGGCAACCGGCGTTCCGTCGGCGATGCGGTGTACGCGCACCATGCCGCCGTCCGGAAACCACTGCGCGAACGCGCCGAGATCCGTGAGCTGCACCACGCCGGCGTTGACGGACGACTCGTCGCGTTTGGGGAGCTGCGCGAGAACGCCGTACGCGAGCGCGCCGCCGGAAACCGCGCTGCCGGGCGCGCCGAGCTTTGCGCGCAGCGGCACCTCGATCGTGCGTTCCACGTTCTTCGGACCGCTCGCGTCGAAGTGCGGCCACGCGTCGCGCGGCGGCAGCATGTCGCCGCGCTCGGGCGATCCGCTGGTGTCGGGATACAGCACCACGTCCGTGGGCCGCAGCGCGCGGAAGACGGCGCGCACGTCGGGCGGCGCGTTCACCGCGACGACGTTCAGGCGGACGTCGCGCGACGCCGGGAACAAGTTCGTGCCGCTGGGCGCCCACACGTCGGGCGCGAAGTCGCCGGTGCGGAACGTCGCGGTCTGCGCGGTTCCGAGCGTCTGGCCGAACGTGTCTTTCAGATCGGCGCCGATCGACACCGTGTAGTCGGTTTGCGGCGCCAGCAGCGACGTGTTGATCGCGACGCCCTCGTCGCCGAACGCCGCGAAGGGCGTCGATCCTTTCGGGGGCGCGGGATTCAGGGCGAGCGCGCCGATGGACTTTTCGTCGACCGGCGTCGTGAACGACAGCTTCGGCTGGCCGCTGGTGAAGCGCGCGCCGCTCTGCTTCGTCACGCTCACGCCTTCGAAGCGCAAGACGTCGAACGTGCGGAACGTGCCGCGCGCCGCGAACTCGCTCGGGCGGTTGCCGTCGCGCGGCAGCACGCCCGGGTCGATCACGACGTCGTACTGCGTCGCCTTCTCGAGGTCGTGCGCGGGGACGAGCACGTAGCGCCACGAGCGCAGCGACGGATCGTACTGCTCTTCGGGCATCGCGTCGGCGGAGGTTTGCGGGTTGGGCGTCGCGGTATCCGGCGGAATCGAGAGCGGGATGCCGGCGTCGTTGGATTTGCCGCTCGCGCGCACGGTCGCGTGCGCCTGGAGCGACGCGCGGTCGAGCGGCGTGTTCGACGTGAGCTCGATCTTGGGCCGCAGCTCGCGCGGTGCTTTGTCGCCTTCTTTGCCGGGAAGGCCGTCGAGCTCGATGCCGGCGGTCTGGAACGTCCATGACACGTCGCCGCCGAGCTCGTGACCGCGCACGTCGCGCAGGCCCTTCGCGATCGTCACGCGCACCCGCGTCGCCGCCGGCCACGCCTTGTCGGGCTCGAAGCCGATCATCTTCGGCGTCAGGAAGCGGAAGCGCCCGGGCAGCGCCGGCGCGATGGAGAAATGGGCCAGCGCGGCCGTCTCGTCGGATGATTCCAGGCGCTCGAGCGGGATGAGGTCGTCGCGAAACCGGACGCGAATCTGCGCGAGCGTTTCGACGTCGCCGACCGGCGCAACGGACGCGATGAGCCCGGACGGCGACGGCGCCGGAAGCGGCGAGACCGTCGGAAGCGGTTCGGTTTTCGCCGGGGCGTGCTGATTGCAGCCCGTCGCGAAGAGCGCGGCGACAAGCACGGTGACGATCGATGCGCGTCGCGCGATCCGTATCACGTCGCCGCGATGTTCGTCCGACTCCTCGCTGCACCTTGCGGCCCGGGGTGCGGGCGCGCGAGACGCGAATCAACGCGGGACGATGGCCTCGTCGCGGATCGGGATTGCGCTGCTCGCGTCGGCTCTCGCTGCGTTCGCGATCGCGGGGCGGCCGATCGGCCCGCGCGCGTTCGACGGCGGTGCGAACGCGCTGTCGTTCGAGGACCGCGCCGGGCTGCCGCTGGGAACCGTGCTCGCGCGCGACTCCGAGCACGCCGTGCGCGTACCGCTCGACCGCGTTTCGCCGCGCTTTCTCGCCGCGATCGTCGCGGCGGAGGATGCACGGTTCGAGGCGCATCACGGCGTCGATCCGCTCGCGCTCGCGCGCGCCGCATGGCAGATCGCGCGCACGCGGCACATCGTGTCCGGCGGGTCGACGATCACGATGCAGCTCGCGCGGCTGCGCTGGAATCTGCCGCGCACGCCGCTCGGCAAGCTCGACGAGATCGTGCTCGCGCTGCGAATCGAAGCCGGAAGCACGAAGCCCGCCATCCTCGGCGCGTACGTGAACCGGCTGCCGATGGGCGGCGATCTCGTGGGCGTGGAGGCGGGCGCGCGAACGTACTTCGGCACGCCGGCCGCCGACCTCGATCTCGCGCATGCGGCGTTTTTAGCCGCGCTGCCGAACGATCCGGTGCGGCTGGATCCGTACGACCGTCGCGCGGCGCTCGAAGCGCGGCGGCGCGTCGTGCTCGCGCGCATGGTCGCGACCGGCGCGGCGACCGCGGATGATGCGGCGCGCGCCGCGGCGGAACGGATCGACGTCTTGCCGCGCAGCGAGGGCATCGCCGCCGCGCCGCATTTGCTGTTCCGGCTCGCGGCGAGCGTACCGCCCGGCGCGACGCGCGTGCGCACGACGATCGACCGCGATCTGCAGGCGTTCGCGGAGAACGCGACGCAGCAGGTCGTCGGCGCGCTGGGAGAGCGCGGCGCGCGCGACGGCGCGGCGATCGTGATCGACAACCGCGACGGCGCGATCCTCGCGTACGTCGGCTCGGCGGATTATTTCGCGCGCGTGGGAGCCGGCAAGAACGACGGCGTCGTCGCGCTGCGCCAGCCCGGCTCGACGCTCAAGCCGTTCCTGTACGAGCTCGCGTTCGAGAAGCGCACGGTGCGCCCGACGACGATCCTCGCGGACGTCCCCACGACGTACGCCATACCGGGATTGAAGTCGTACAGCCCCGGCGACTACAGCGAACGTTTCGCCGGCCCGGTGCGTGCGCGCATCGCGCTCGCCGACTCGCTGAACGTTCCGGCGGTGCGCGTGCTGAGTGACGTGGGCGTGGGCGATTTCCTGGACCGCCTGCACGCGCTCGGCTTCGCGCACCTCACGCACGGCGCCGATCACTACGGCCTCGGCCTCGCGCTGGGCGACGGCGAGGTAACGCTCGAAGAGCTCGCGGCCGGTTACGCGACGATCGCGAACGGCGGCCGTCCGGTTCACGTTCACGCGGTCGCCGACGCGGCCGATGCTCCGCCCGGCACGCGCGTCGGCACGCCGCCGGAATGGTCGCTCGTGACGAACATCCTCTCCGATGCGCACGCGCGCGCTCGCGCGTTCGGCGTCGCGTCCCTCTTGAGCACGTCGTTTCCGAGCGCGGTCAAGACGGGGACGTCGTCCGATTTCCGCGACACGTGGACGGTGGGCTTCACGCGCGGCTACACCGTCGCGACGTGGGTCGGCAACTTCAGCGGCGCGCCGATGCAGCGCGTGAGCGGCGTGACGGGCGCCGCGCCGCTATGGAACCGGATCGTGCGGCACTTGGCGGAGCGCGAGACGCCGGGGCCCTTCGCACCACCGCGCGGTTACGTGCGCCGTCCGATGTGCGCGACGACGGGCACGCGCCCCGCGCGCGACTGCCGCAGCGTCGTCGGCGAGTGGCTCGACGCGAGCGATCTGCTCGCATGGAACGCGCCGCCGCGCGCGCTGGACCGCCGGTACGACGCGTGGCTCGCCGCGCAGCCGCCACAGAGAGACGACACGCTGCGCATCGTCGCGCCGCATGACGGCGACGTGTTCGTCGCGGCATCCGGCGCGAGCATCGCGGTGATCGCACGCGGTGCGGCGCGACCGGCATGGGAGCTGAACGGCAAGACCATGACGATGCACGGCGCGCGCTGGACGCTGCCGCTCGCGCGCGGGCGCTGGACGCTGCGCGCCCGCGACGGCGCGCACGCCGACGCGGTGACGTTCACGGTGGGCGACCCGCCGCCGCACGCCAAGCGCGCGGGATTCACCGTGCGCGGCTGAGCGGCAAACCGGCAATTCCGGGAATAGCACGGCCGTGAGCAGCCTCTCGACGCCCGTCGTTCTCGTGCTCTTCGTGCTGGCCGGCGTCGTTATCTGGTGGGCCGGCGGGCTCTTGGCTTCCACGACGGACGCGATCGACGCGCACGTCGGGTGGGGCGAGGGAATGGGCGGCGCGGTGTTCCTCGCGATCGCAACCAATCTGCCCGAGGTCGCGATCATCTGCGCGGGCGCGTACGCCGGCAATCTCAGCCTTGCGGTCGGCAACATTCTCGGCGGCATCGCGATCCAAACCGTCGTTCTCGTGATCTTGGACGGTCCCGGGCTGCGCGCGCATCCGCCGCTCACGTCCGTGATCACGTCCCTGACCATCGTGCTGCAGGGACTCGTCCTCATCGCGATCCTGATGCTGTGCATGCTCGGCGCGCTGTCGCCGCCCTCGCTCGTGTTCGCGCGCACGACGCCCGCGGAGATCGCGATCCTGCTCGCGTGGATCGGCGGCCTTTTCATCGTCGCGCACAGCGAAGGCCGCACGACGTGGCGCACCGCGCGCGAAGAAGTCGCGCACGCGTCGCGGATCGTCGCGCCGCAGCGCCAATTGCGGCCGATCCGGCACGTCGTCGCGCTGTTCGCGTTCGCCGCCGCCACCACGCTCGTCTGCGGCGTCGTGCTGGCGCTCACCAGTGAAGTCGCCGCGACGCGTTTCCACATGACGGGCGTGCTGTTCGGAGCGACCGTTCTCGCGGCCGTCACCGCGCTTCCCGAGGTAACGACGGGATTGTACGCCGTGCGAGCGGGGCGTTACGAGCTCGCGATGAGCGACGTCATCGGCGGCAACGCGTTCCTGCCGGTGCTGTTTCTGCTCGGCACGCTGCTGACCGGCAAAGCGCTTCTGCCCGACGCGCAAGGTCCCGATCTCTATCTCACCGCGCTCGGCGCGCTCCTGACGGCCGTGTACTGCGTCGGGGTGATCCTGCGCTCGAACCGGCTGCTGCTCGGCGCGGGAATCGACTCGATCATTGTCCTCGCCGTGTACGTGCTCGGCATCGGCGGCCTGTTCTTCATCGCCCGCTGAACCGACGCATTGCGGTCGCGTAGCACGGCTGTCGCAAGCGCACCAGGAACGGGCGGGCCGCCCGGCGATAGACGCACCGCAAAGGAGGTCCGATATGATGATCCGACGCCTTCTCGTGGTCGCGCTGCTGGTCGCGGCGGCGAGCTGCGGCCACAAGGACGACACGCAGACCACCTCGACCACCACCACGACGGGAGCGAACGCCGGCACGGCGGCGACCCCGTCGGGCGCGATGTCCGCCAAAGGGATGAACGGGACGACGACCGGCGGATCGGTCAACACCGGCGCGCATCAGCCGCCCGGGTTCGACACCGAGACCGCGGCGCAGGGACATTGCCCGACTGACAACGTCGTGTGGCTCAACACGAACTCGCGCGTGTACCACCTCAAAGGGCAAGTCTACTACGGGCACACGAAAGTCGGAGCCTACGTGTGCAAGAAAGAGGCCGACTCGGCGGGCGACCGCGAGACGCAGAACGGCAAATAGCCCAGGCGCGGAGCGCACGGCAAAGCGCGCGACCGAGCCGGGAGATTCTCCGGCGACGATCGAGTCGC
Source organism: Vulcanimicrobiota bacterium (assembly GCA_034666325.1). Classification (GTDB taxonomy): domain Bacteria; phylum Vulcanimicrobiota; class Vulcanimicrobiia; order Vulcanimicrobiales; family Vulcanimicrobiaceae; genus Vulcanimicrobium. The sequence goes on along the minus strand of JAXDMB010000319.1, from coordinate 8,627 downwards.
ATTCCGGGTCGACGGATCCCCGCAACGAGCGGGGCCGTCTATCGGGCTTACTTCGGTTCGTACTCCGCGCGCAATTTCGCGATCACCGTCTTCGGCGTCGCGACGCGGCCGTCGGGGCGCAGCACGTCGACCTCGACGTCCGGATAGTTCCGCTCGAAGCGCGCGCGCTTCCAATCGGCGACGGTGAACGCGGCACGCGCGGCACGGCCATAGTCATAATCGGGGAGCTTCCGGAGATTCGACCCGTTGGTCCGAATAGCAACCTGGAAACCTTCAAGGGCGCGGATGTCGCGCTCGATGTTCTTCACACTAGCCACGTCTATCGGCATTCGCGTTAAAGGTTCGAATTGCCTCGGCGATAGCGGGCATTAAGCAGCTTTGCCGGGCGAGGCCTTCTCCGCCGCTATTTCAGCACTTGAAATAGCGGCCACGAAGGCTACCCCGCCGACACAGTTTCCAAGCAGAGTAGGCACGACGAACGCGATAACCGCACTCCACGGTATCGCGCCGTGCCAGGCGCCGTACATCGCTTCCACGGACCCCGCTATGATGTGGCCGAAGTCGCCGGCGGCTACGACATAGGTAAGAATGATGATGATGAACGGCGCGGCGCCCTCGGCCAGCGGCAGCAGCCAGACCATGAGCGCGATAAGCCAGCCCGCGAAGATCGCCTTCGCGAAGAGTACCCAGAACGGATGGCCGGTCGCCGAACGAGCCAGCTCGTCGAACGCCTTGAGCGTCTCGTCGGGAAATGCGCCGCTGAAACTGACCACGGCCGACGTGACGAGCGCGGCGACCATGTTCCCGGCGAAAATCACGATCCACAGGCGGGCGAGTTGCCGCAGCCGCCACTTGCTCGGTTTGTAGAACATCGGCAGGAGCGGTGTGAGCGTGTTCTCGGTGAACAGCTGCTGGCGCCCGAGGATGACGATCAAGAATCCGATCGTGTACCCGAACGACGCGACGAGATGGCGCCACGGCGTATCGGCGATATGCGCTTGGAGCACGCCCATCGTTATCATCGAGAACGTCATCGAGCCGCCGGCCGCGACGGCCGACCAGAACAGCGCGAGGGACGCGCGCTCGTAATCCGCCTCGCCTTCGCGGCGAATCGTCTCGAAGATCACCGCCGAGCGCGGCCGCTCGCGCTTCTCGACCTCCTCGACCTCTTCTTCGCTGATCGGGGTCCCGGCGCTCATTGCGCGCTCGTACCCGTTTCAGCTGTATTCCGACCGGTCGAGCGCCGCCCCGACAGCATCCGAGCTACGTCAGGGGCGCTCCGCGCCGGGGCGGCCGGTATAACGGCGCCCGCGCCATTCGACGCCGCGGCCCGTTATCGTGCGCAGCGTGGAGTTCAGCAAGATCGCACCGCACACGGCGTAACCGACCGGCGCGTACCACGCGAGCCGGCGCGGGATTCCGGTCTTGCGCAAACCGTGCGCCTCGACCGCGATTCCGTTCGCGAGACACAGCAGCGCTTCAGCCGCGCGCAGCGGGCGTTTGCGCGCGAGCGCGTCGACCGCCAGCGCGGCCGGAACGACGGAGAGCAGCGCCAGAAATAACGCGGCGCCGCCGAGCTTGAGCAAATCGCCGCCCGCGCCGAGATACATGTTCTTCGTAAAGCCGTCCCACAGCTCGCGCAGCGAGGTGTACATGCGCACGCGCACCAAGTGCGCGCCGTCGGCGAGCACGAGCCGGAAGCGGCCGTCGGACTTGAGCCGCCGCGCGAACGCGATGTCCTCGACGATCTCGCCACGCAGCGCGTCGAATCCGCCGAGCGCTTCGTGGGCGGCGCGCGACACGAGCACGTACTGGCCGTTCGCCAGCGCGTGCGCGCAATCGGCGGGATCGTTGATCTGCGCCATCGTTCCCGAACCGAGCATCACCATCGCGAGCGTGGACGGCAGCACCGCGCGCTCGCCCCACGAGCCCAGCTCCTGATGCGTCCAGATCGTCACCGCGTCCGCGCCGCGCGCGCGAGCGAACGCGAGCGTCGACGCGCACGCTTCGGGCGCGTGCCAGGTGTCCGCGTCGGTGAACAGCAGCCACGCACCGCGCGCGGCGCGCACGCCCTGCGCGAGCGCCCACGGCTTGCCGACCCAGCCGTCGGGAAGGGGAGCGCCCGCGATGACGCGCAGACGCGGGTCTTCGCGCGCGATTCCGGCAAGGATCGCGCCGGTGCGGTCGCCGGAACGGTCGTCCACCACGATGAGCTCGCAATCGTGCAGCGTCTGCGCGAGCAGCGAGCGGACGCAGCGCTCGATCGAGCGCTCTTCGTTGCGCGCGGGCACGACGATCGACAGCGAAGGCGCGTCAGCGAGATCCGACACGCGAGGAATCGCCGTCCACCCGTTCGTCGCGGTGGACGCGCGCAGCGCGTACGCGGCGCCGGCGAACGCGCACAGGTGCGCGACCGCGTCGAGCGCCGCGTCGCTCAGCGAATCGTGCGCCACGGCGCCGGAAAGCGCGCGACGAACGCGCGGTGGATCTCTTCGAGAACCCGCCGGTGCGAGGCGAACTCCAGCATGGCTTCCGCTTCGCGAATCGGGACCCAGCGGTGCTCGTCGTGGACGTCCTCTTCCAACACGATCGCACCGTCGCTGACGTGCGCGACGAAGAACGGCACGTGCACGATGCGGTCGCGCACGGGATCGTAGAACGCGTCCAGCTCGCCCGCGGTGAACAGCGTCACGAGCGAAAGCCCCGTCTCTTCGACGAGCTCGCGGCGCGCCGCATCGGTTGCGCGCTCACCGTCTTCCACCCCGCCCATCACGAACGTCCACGCACCGGCGAACGCCCCGCTGGAACGCCGCAGCAGCAGCACCTCGGCAGCCTGTGCTGACCCTATCGTCGAAGGATCCGCGCCGCGCAGCACGACGACCGCGACGGCGTCGGGCCGGCTTTCGGACTTCAGCTGGCTTTTGCTCGCGGCTGGGTTTCCGCGCGCAGCTGGCCGCACGCGGCCGCGATGTCGCGGCCCATCGGGGTGCGCACCGTCACCGCGACACGCTGCTGCTCGAGGATCTTCGCGAACTCCCAGATGCGCTGCTCGTCGCTGCCGCGCACCAGCGCGTCCGGCGTGTTGTTGTACGGGATGAGGTTCACGTGGTAGAGCGGACCCTTCATCAGGCGCGCGAGATCGTGCGCGTGCTGGTCGGTGTCGTTCACGCCGGCGAGCATGACGTACTCGAAGAACACCTTGCGGTTGGTCTTCGCGATGTACCGCGCGACCGCGGCCATCAGCTCCGCCGTGGAGAACTTGCGGTTCACCGGCATGATCGCCGAGCGCGTCGCGTCGGTGGGCGCGTGCAGCGAGATCGCGAGGTTCACCTGCGTGTGCTCGTCCGCGAAGCGGTCGATCTTGTCGACGAGCCCCACCGTGGAGATCGTGATGTGCCGGTGCCCGAGGCCGAAGCCCTTGGCGTCGTTGAGCAGCGCGACGGACGCCATCACGTTGTCCATGTTGGCCAGCGGTTCGCCTTGGCCCATGTACACGACGTTCGTGATCTTGCGGTTCTGGCGCGCGAGCTGCTTCGCGAAATAGCGCGCCTGGTCGAAGATCTCGTTCGCGGACAGATTGCGCGAGAACCCGGCCTGGCCGGTGGAACAGAACGTGCACGCGTACGCGCAGCCGGCTTGCGAGGAGATGCAGACGGTGTTGCGCTCGCCGTGGTGCTCCATCAGCACCGCCTCGACCTCGTTGCCGTCGTGCAGCCGGAACAGCCCCTTCGTGGTCTGGCCGTCGCGCGAGCGCTGCACCACCACGGGCTCCACCGAGTCGAGCACGAATCCCTCACCCGCGAGCGCCGAGCGCAGTTCTTTGGGGAGCGTCGTGACGTCGTCCAGGCCGTCGACCAGCTCCTTGGTCGCGGCGCGGTAGAGCTGCTCGACGCGATAGCTTTTCAAGCCGTGTGACGAGGCGAGCGCCGCGCCGTTCTCGTAGCCGGCGCGGCGCGCTTTCTCGTCGATCCAAAGGTCCCGCGCAGACAGCATGACGGGCTATTCTACCACGCCGCGCCGGGCGGCGAGGACTACGGAAGCAGGACCTTGTCGATCACATTCACGCAGCCGTTGTCCGCGCGCAGGTCCCAAGCCACCAGGTGCGCGCCCGCGACGAGCTGGCGGTCGTGATCGTCCACCGTGAACGCGAGGTCGCGGCCGGCCGCCGTCGAGACGGCGCCGCTGGTGATCGCGCTGTCACCGTCGCGCATCACGACCATGTCTTTGACGACGTGGCCGAGCAGGACGGTGCGCAGGCGTTCGGGACTGGCGAACAGCGCCGCGCGGTCGGCGGCCGGCATCTTCGCGAACGCTTCGTCCGAGGGCGCGTACACGGTGTACGGGCCGGCGGACTTCAGCGTGTCGTCCAGGCCCGCGGTGTGGACCGCCGCGATGAACGTGGTGAGGTTCTTCTGTCGGGCGGCGAGCTCGAGAACGGTCGCGGGGCGCGGCTGCGCCAGCACCGGCGACGTCAGGGACAGGGCGACCAGGCATCCGACGAGCGATCGGCATGCCGCGGCACGGGTAAGGCGCATGGAACCTTCCTCCGGAACTCAAGGCGGTGCGAGCGATCGATCGTCACGCCCAGTCTACTATTTCCGTAGGAGTTTGTTTCGAAGGAAAGATTAAATTTATAAGAGTCGGCGCAAGCGTGACAGTTTCACTCGAAAAGCGTGTGCTGCTCCGGCTTCGATGCGCCGTCCGCCGCCGGCTGGTTGAGCCGCGTGCGCACCTTCTTGAGGTCGGCCCACACGAGCTTCTTCACCTCGGTCATCGCGCCGCCGGTTTGGCGCAGCACGTACGCCGGGTGGAACGTCGCGATCACCGGGATGCCGCTCGGACCGTCGAACCACTGGCCGCGCTGCTTGGTGATCGAGAACTTCTCGCCCATGAACGACTTCGCGGCAGGCGCACCCAGCGCCAGGATCACGCGCGGCCGGATGATGTCGATCTGCTCGTCGAGATACGGGCGGCAGTTGCGCATCTCTTCGGGCGTCGGGGCGCGGTTCGCGAGCCGGTGGCCCGTGTCGAGCGTCGGCCTGCACTTCACGGTGTTGCAGATGAACACGTCCGCGCGCGGCAAGTCGATGGACAGCAGCATCTTGTCCAGCAGCTCGCCCGCGCGGCCCACGAACGGGCGGCCTAGCTTGTCCTCGGTCTCGCCCGGGCCTTCGCCCACCACCATCAGCTGCGCGCACGGATCGCCCTCGCCGTACACCGCGTTGCGGCGCGTCGCGCCGATCCCGCACTTGCGGCACTGCGACACGACGGCGCTCGCGCGCTCGAGCGCGCGCTCGCGCTTCAGGCGCTCCTGCAGGCTCACCGGCGGTCTCCGTCCGGCGGCGGGTCGAGCAGCACCGCTTCCCCGAACGCGAGCACGCGCGTCGCGCCGTCCGGACCTTCCGACGCCTGGAACTGCAAGCCGATCACGCCGTTCGCACCCATACCTTCCGCCTTGCGCAGCAGCTCCTCGAGCGAATCGGTGCGCGTGCGCTCCGCATCGGTGAGATATTCCACCGGAGCGAGGCCGATCAGCGCGCCGATGCTGCGGAACGTTTGCTTCAGCACGTTGCGCGGGCGGCTCGCCTGACCGTATGCATACCCGAACGAACGCACGACGCGATACCCCTCGATGCGCTCGAACGTGGTGACCGCATCCGCCGAGAGCGCCACTTAGCGGAGCAGCTTCCGGCCGAGCACGATGGCGCCTGCGGCGACGCCCGCGTACAGCGCGTAGCGCCCGGCGAGCGCGCCGGCGAGGCTGTAGTACCACGCGCGCCCGTGGTGCTTGATCCAGTACGTGCGGCGCGACGTCTGCTTGCGCTTTTCGACGTTGTACTGGCCGCGCGCGGAGCCCATCCCCTCGTGCACCGCTTCGCTCGCCGGAACGAACCACGTCTCCCAGCCCGCGTCCGCGGCGCGCTTCGCGTAGTCGACCTCTTCGTGATAGAGAAAGAACCGCTCGTCGAACGGCCCGATCACGTCGAGCATCGTGCGCCGTATCGCGAGCGCAGCGCCGATGGCGAGGTCCACGCGCCGCGCCTCGTCGTACGCGAAGCCGCGCAGGCTCGCACCGTTCGCGAAACGCCGCAGCACCGGCCACTCGCCCCACGCGCTGGACCGGAGAAACGCGCCGGCCCACGTGTCGAACTCACCGACGGACTGCTGCACGCTGCCGTCGTAGTTGTAGATGCGCGAGCCCGCGATGCCGGCTTTGGGATGCGCGTCCATGAACGCGACGATCTCGCGCAGCGCGCCGTCCTTCAGCTCGGCGTCGGGGTTCAGCAGAAACGCGTACTCGGACGATGTCGCCGCGAACGCGCGGTTGCACGCCGCCGCGAAGCCGAGGTTCGCACCGTTCTCCACGATCTGCACGCGCCCGTGATAGCGCTCGGCGATGAACTCGCGCGAGCCGTCGCTCGACCCGTTGTCGGAAACCACCACGTTCGCAAACGCGGGATCGTCTTTCACCTCGCTGAGCGCGAACACGGAGTCGAGCGCCGTCGCGATCTTCTCTTTGTCGTTCCAGCACACGACGATTACGTCAACCCGTGCCATTACGGACCGCCGTTGCCCGGGACGGGTGCGTAGGTGTTGCGGTTCTGCAAGTACGGCCAGATGAAGCCGTCGAGGTCGCCTTCGAGAACCGCTTGCGCGCTGCCGGTTTCCACGTTCGTGCGCAGGTCTTTCACGAGCTGGTACGGGTGCAGCACGTAGTTCCGAATCTGCGACCCCCACTCGTTCGCCATCCGGTCGCCGCGCAGCTCGTTGAGCTTCGCTTCCTGTTCCTCGCGCGCGCGCTGCACGAGCTTCGCGCGCAGGATGTTCAGCGCGACGTCCCGGTTCTGCATCTGCGAGCGCTCTTGCTGCGACGCGACGACCAGTCCCGTCGGAAGATGGTACACGCGAATCGCCGACTCCGTCTTGTTGACGTACTGCCCGCCCGCGCCGCTGGCCTTGAACGTCTCGACCTTGAGATCTTCGGGCTTGATCTCGACGTCCGACGCGTCGCCCTCTTCCATCTCCGGCACGACGTCCACTTCGGCGAACGACGTCTGCCGCCGCCCTTGGTTGTCGAACGGCGAGATGCGCACGAGCCGGTGCACGCCGCGCTCGCTCTCGAGCATCCCGTACGCGTTCTTGCCGCGGATGATGAACGTGATGGAGCGCAGCCCCGCCTCGTCGCCGGGCATCTCCTCGACGACGTGCGTCTCGTAGCCGTGGTTCTCGGCCCAGCGCAAGTACATGCGCCCGAGCATCTGCGTCCAGTCGGCCGCGTCCGTTCCGCCGGCGCCCGCGCGGATCGTGACGATCGCGCCGTGCGAGTCGTACGGCCGGTCGAAGTTCGCCGCCATCTCGAGCTCGTCGAGCGCCTTTTGGGCGCGCGCGAGCATCGCGTCGGCTTCGGCCTCCGCGCCCTCTTCATCACCCAGCACGTCCAAGATCTCGGACGCGTCGTCCAGCGCCGCGCGCACGGCATCGACCGCTTCGAGGTCCGAGCGCAAATCGGCGATCCGCTTCATGACGCCGCGCGCGCTCTCCGGATCGCTCCAGAAGTCGTCGGCGTTCGAGCGCGCCTCGAGCTCGGCTACGCTGCGGCGTTTGCCCGCATCGTCAAAGCCGCACCTGGAGCGCGCTCAGGCGCTCGCGGGCGCGGTCGATGGCTGCGGATTGTGCTTCGGACACGGGACGTCGGGGTTCTCCGGGCGCGCGTTTCGCCCTACCGGCGCAGCTTGTCGACCACACTCCGCACCGCGATGGCGAGTGCGTCGCGCGGCGACTGCGGCAGGGCAGCGTACGGCGCCATCGCCCGCGTCACGGCGCCGCGCAGCCCGGTCACCGGTCGGATGCCGCGCAGCTCCTCGCGGCCGTCGGGAAACACGACCGGCGTGCCGTCGAGCGACGGCGCCGTCCAGCGGCCGGTGCGAATGTCGCGCACGCGCCGGACCGCGTAGCGGCCCTCCGTGCGGCGCGAGAACATCGGCGTGAACGGCACCGACCCGTCGAAGTAATAGTGCGTCACCTGGCTCTTGCGCGTGAGCGTGCGGTCGTCACGCGGCGATCCGCCGTGCAGCAGGTTCGCCGACCAGATCAGAAAGCTGCCGCGCGCGATCGCCAGCTCGTCGCGCCGGAAGCCGTTCTCCCGCGCGAGCGCGTCGATCCGCTCTTCGTACTGCGCGTACGACGCGAGCGTGTTCGGGTTGGCCCAGTTCTGCTCGCCGGTGACCGCCGGGATGCCCAAGTGCTCGTAGTCGAGCTCGGGCAGGCGCTGCGAGCCGGGGAAGTAGTGCAGCGGACCTTGGCGCACCGTGACGTCCTCGAGCGCCATCCACACGCCGCACATGAACCCCGCCGGCAGCGACGAGAAGTGGATCGTGTCGGAGTGCGTGCGCTGCTCCGTGCCGCTCAAGAAGTTCAGCGTCTGGAACGGAATCGGCTCGCGCCCGTACAGCACGCGCAGCACGTCGATCACGGCGGAGTGCGATGCGATCGCGCGCACGATCGGATCATCGTGCCATGCGTCCTGAACCCGGCCCGCGCCGTCAGCGTCGAAGGGGCCCGGCAAACGCGTCCAGATGCCGTCGTCGTCCAGCTAGTCCAGCACGCGGGCGTCTTCCACCACCACG
>JAXDMB010000318.1:0-4927 GCA_034666325.1 Vulcanimicrobiota bacterium | reverse complement strand
TGAGGAACCGCTCGAAGATCAGCCCGAACTTGATCGGGTCGAGATCGGTGATCTTCAGGCAATACGACGCGACCGAGCCGACCGCCGAGCCGCGTCCAGGACCTACCGGGATGTCGCGGTCGCGCGCGTACTTGATGAAGTCCCACACGATGAGGAAATACGACGAGAACCCCATCTGGATGATGACGCCGAGCTCGTACTCCAGCCGCTCGCGCAGCGCGGCGTCGTTCTTCGCGCGCTCAGCGCCGTAGCGCTCGATGAGACCCTGCTCGCACACCAGCCGCAGGTAGTCGTCCGCCGACATGTCGATCTGCCGGTTCGGGTCGATCTCGGGGACAAACAGCGTTGCGACGCCGTTACCCGCGACGCCGTTCGCCAGCGCGAAGTTCGTCTCGCGCGCGTCCGATGCTACCGCCGCGGCCGCGAGCACGCCAGCCACGTCCTCGGCCGGCGTCTTCGGCACCGGATAGTCCGGCAGGTAGAACACTTTCTCGGGGATCTTGATGTCGATCCGCTTGACGATCTCGAGCGTGTTGTCGCACGCTTCCGGGACGTCCGCGAACAGCTCGCGCATCTCTTGCGCAGACTTCACGTAGAACTGGTCGGAGAAGAACTTCATCCGGCTCGTGTCCTGCACGGTCTTGCCGGTGCCGATGCACAGCAGCACGTCGTGCGCCTGTGCGTCGCCTTGCGTGAGATAGTGCGAGTCGTTCGTCGCGACCAGCGGGTAGCTCAGCTCACGCGCGATCTTGATGAGGCCGTCGTTGATCACGTCCTCTTCGGGCATCCCGTGCCGCATGATCTCGATGTAGAACCGGTCGCCGAAGATGTCGTGGAACATCTTCGCGTTGCCCTTCGCCATCGCATAGTCGTTCTTGAGCAGCGGCGAGGCAACCAGCGACGACATGCAGCCCGACAGCACGATCAGCCCCTCGTTGTACTGGGCGAGCAAGTCCATGTCGATGCGCGGCTTGTAGTAATAGCCTTCCAGGAAGCCCTTGGAGATGAGCGTCGTGAGGTTCTTGTAGCCCACGTCGCTCGCGGCGAGCAAGGTCACGTGCGCCTCGTCGCGCACGGTGCGGTCGAGCCGGCCGCGCGGCGCGATGTACGCCTCGCAGCCGATGATCGGCGTGAGACTATATTTCTTCTTCGCCGTGTCGTAGAAGTCGACCGCGCCGAACATCACGCCGTGGTCGGTGAGCGCGATCCCCGGCGCGCCCTCCTCCGCCGTCTTCCGGCACAAGCTGTCTACGCGGCAGGCGCCGTCGAGCAGCGAGTACTCGGAATGCACGTGCAGATGGACGAAGGAGCTCAAAAGAAAATCAACCTACGACGGACGGCGGGCGCGGGAACTCTCGTGATTACCGGAGAGCCGTCGGCCCGCCCTGCGGACGACACCAACGCTTTCCAGAACACGTCCGGCACGGTCGAGGTTCGCTGTGAACACCCGTCCCCAGCGGTGACCCGGTGGACGAGGCAACCAAGCTCCTCGAGAACGGCTCGGACCGCCGTTCGCAGGGAAAGACCACCGTACCGGAGCGGCGAGGCAGCGTGGAGCGAACCGTGCGACGAAGGTGGTGCGCTGCGGAATCCCTTTCCGTCTACACTCGATCGGAACACCACCTCTAGAGGGGCTGGAAAACAACAAGGTGATCAAGCACGACATCGTCGTGGTGGGCGGCGGGCTCGCAGGCATGCGCGCCGCCGTCGAAGCGGCGGAACGCGGCGCGGACGTCGCGATCGTCTCCAAAATGCATCCGGTGCGCAGCCATTCCGGCGCGGCGCAGGGCGGCATCAACGCCGCGCTGGGCAACCGCGAGGAAGACTCGCCGGAGAACCACGCGTTCGACTGCGCGAAGGGCTCCGACTACCTGGGCGACCAGGACTCGATCGAGGCGATGGCCGAGGACGCGCCGCGCCAGATCATCTGGCTGGAGCACCGCGGCTGCATCTTCTCCCGCATGCCCGACGGCCGGATCGCGCAGCGCCCGTTCGGCGGCGCCGGCTCGCCCCGCACGTGCTACTCCGCGGACGTCACCGGCCTGGTGATCCTGCACACGCTGTGGGAGCAGCTCGAGCGCTTCGGCGTCAAGGTGTACGAGGAGTACTTCGCCACGGCGCTGTGCGTCGAGGACGGCATCGGCTCCGGGATCGTCGCGTACAACATGCGCAACGGCGAGCTCGAGCTGGTCACGGCGAAGGCGACGATCTTCGCGACGGGCGGCCTCGGGCGCGTCTACCGCAAGACCACCAACGGCTACGCGTCCACCGGCGACGGCATGGCGATCGCGTACCGCGCCGGCATCCCGCTGATGGACATGGAGTTCGTCCAGTTCCACCCGACCTCGCTCAAAGAGAACGGCGTGCTGCTGTCGGAAGCGGCGCGCGGTGAAGGCGCCTACCTCCTCAACTCCGAGGGCGAGCGCTTCATGTTCAAGTACGCCCCCAACAAGGGCGAGCTCGCCTCGCGCGACGTCGTGAGCCGCGCCGAGTGGACGGAGATTCTCGAAGGCCGCGGGGTCGACGGCTGCGTGTTCCTCGACCTGCGCCACCTCGGGCGCGAGAAGATCCTCGAGCGCCTGCCGCAGATCCGCGAGCTCGCGCTCGACGCCACCGGCAAGGACGCGATCGACACGCCGATTCCGATCCTGCCCGGCATGCACTACGCGATGGGCGGCATCGAGACCGACAAGTTCGGCGCGACGCGCATCCCCGGCGTGTACGCGGCCGGCGAGTGCGCGTGCGTGTCGGTGCACGGCGCGAACCGCCTCGGCGGCAACTCGCTGCTCGAGACGATCGTGTTCGGCGCGCGCTCCGCGCAGCACGCGGCGAACTACATCAAGGACCTCGGCGACGTGAAGCCATCCACCAAGACGCTGCAAAGCGAGCAGGAGCGCATCGACGGCATCCTCGCGCGCAGCGGCGGCGAGCGCCACAGCCACGTCCGCAAGGCCGTGAACGATGCGATGAGCGACCACGCGTTCATCTTCCGCAACGACGCCGACTTGAAGGCCGGGATGGACGACCTGCGCAAGGCGCGCGAGATGGCGCAGACGATGACGGTGCAGGACAAGTCCAAGACGTTCAACACCGATCTCGTCGGCGCGCTCGAGACCGAGTTCCTGGCCGACATTGCGCAGCCGATCATCCTGGGCGCGATCAACCGCACCGAGTCGCGCGGCGCGCAGGCGCGCACCGACTTCCCCGACCGCGACGACGAGAAATGGCTCGTGCACACGCTGATGCGGTACAAGGGTCCCACGGCCGACCCCGAGCCCGACTACTCGCGCAAGGTCGTTTTCACCAAATGGCAGCCCACGGTCCGGACGTACTGACAATGGCTTACACCCTCGACATCTTCCGCTTCGACCAGGCGACCGACGAGGTTCCGCACCGCGACCGCGTCGAGATCACCGACTTTCCCGAGACCGCGACGGTGCTCGACGCGCTCGAGCACGCCAAGGCGGAGATCGACGGCTCGATCACGTTCCGGCGCTCGTGCCGTTCCGCGATCTGCGGCTCGTGCTCGATGAACATCAACGGCACGACCGGCCTCGCGTGCAAGACGCCGGTGCGCACCGTGCTCAAGAGCGACCGCACCATCGCGATCGACCCGATGCCCAACTTCCAGCCCATGAAGGACCTCGTGGTCCACATGGACCCGTTCTGGGACAAGTACACGCGCCTGAAGCCGTACTTGCAGCCCAAGGACAAGGACTCCGACCACGCGACCGAGCGCCGCGTGTCGCCCGAAGACATGAAGAAGCTCGTCGCCGTCGCGAACTGCGTGATGTGCGCGACGTGCTACGCGCTGTGCCCGGTGGTGTCGGTCGATCCGGCGTTCGCCGGCCCGGCCGCGATCGCGTACGCGTACCGCTTCATCGAAGACGTGCGCGACGGCAAGCGCAAGGAGCGCGCCGCGCAGATCAGCGACGACTACTTGTGGCTGTGCGCGCACTGCTACGCGTGCTCGTACTGTCCCAAGCACGTCGACCCGCACGACGACATCATTGCGGTGAAGCGCGCGACGATCGAGGAAGGCCTCACCGACGCCGCCGGCCCGCGCCACGCGCTGGTCGTCGCGAAGACGGTGAAACAGACCGGCATGCTGCACGAGACCGAGGTCATCCAAGGCACCGTCGGCCGCTTCAACATCAGAGGCCTGATCAAGGTCGCGCCGCTCGGGATTCGTCTCGCGCTGGCCGGGAAGATCCCGCCGCTGTTCCTCAAACCCGTTCCGAAAATCGACGAAATTCGGACCATCTTCGAGACCCTGGAGGCTCCAACTCTATAATGACTGCAACGCTGGACAAGCCGCAGATTCGCGGCAAGTCGAAGTCGGCGCAGATGCGCAAGTACGGATTCTTCCCAGGCTGCGTCGCCAAAGAGTCGTGCAAGGAGCTGTTCAACTCGACGATGCTCCTCGCCGACCGGCTCGGTATCGAGCTCGTCGAGCTGACCGCGGCGTCGTGCTGCGGCGCGTCGGTGCTCAACGACACGAACCGCGACGTCGCGCGCGTGCTCAACGCGCGCACGTACGCGCAGGCCGAAGCGCTCGGCCTGGACGACGTGATCACGATCTGCTCCACGTGCACGGGCCACATGCGCGCCGCGAACAAAGAGCTGCTCGAGAGCGAAGGCCACATGAGCCAGGCCAACGCGATCCTGGGCAAGTTCGGCGCGAAGTACGACGGCACGGTGATGGTGCGCCATTTGCTCTGGCTGCTCATCGACGACATCGGGCTCGACGAGCTCAAAAAGATGGTCGTGAAACCGCTCAACGGGCTCAAAGTCGCCGCGTTCTACGGCTGCCACATCATTCGCCCGGAATCGGTGAACGGCTGGGAGTCGGCGCGCAATCCGCACTCGCTCGAAGACCTCATCGAAGCGCTCGGCGGTGAAGCGGTCGACTACGCCGGCAAGACGC
>JAXDMB010000317.1:0-10355 GCA_034666325.1 Vulcanimicrobiota bacterium | reverse complement strand
AAGGCACACAGCTCGCCGGCGAAGCGGACGGCGCGCTGCACGAGATGAACGAGGCGATCGGCACCGCCGCGCGCGCGGCGGAAGAGCTGGAGCGCCGTTCGGGCACGATGCACGACGCGTCGGCGCGCATGACGGTCAGCGTGGACGGCATCACGGGCGCGACCGCCGAGACCGCGGCCTCCGCCGTCGAGCTGCACCGCATGAGCGGCGCGCTGGTCGAGGCGTTCACCACGATCGCCGCGTCGGGCGAGCAGCGCGCGACCGCCGCGCACGACGCGGCGGACGCGACGAGCGCGCTCGCGCAAGCGGTGCGCCGCATCGACGCGACGTCGTCCTCCACGCGCGAAAGCTCCGAGCTGCTGCGCGCGCTGGTACGTCGCCTTTCCGGCAACGGCGAAAAGCCGGCCGCGCTCGGGCCTAGCGACGAACCCGCGGCGCTCGCGCCTCACATGGAGCCGGCGGGATCGTCTAACTAGGACGCCGTTGGTTTCTTGGTGGCCGCGCGGCGTTCGCTCACGAAGCCCAGGAACGCGTCGTACAGCGTCTGCGTGCTCTTCGGGAGCGTGCGGTAATAGTACGTGTCCGAGATCATCGGCATGTCGTGCGGTTCCAGCACGGTTTCCGCGCGGCGCGCGAACGCCGCGAGCGCTTCGGCCACGGGTTTTTCGCTGCCGTCGCTGCGCACGATTCCGCACGACATCGCGTGCGGTGCGCGGTCGAACGGCGGCTGCACGCGCAGCTCCTCGGCATAGTCGCTCCAGCACCACCAGAACGCACCGAGGCGGCCGTCGGCGTGCAGCCGTTCGAGCACGTGCGTGCAGTACGCGGCGTTCTCGGCTTCGGAGAGGCAGGGGTACGTCGCGAACGCGGTGTCGTCGGGCGAGATCACGAGGTCCGGTACCTCGCCGTCCGCCGCAAAGTGCTCGAACGCGGAGAACTTGTCGGCCGGACACGTCGGGTTTCCGAAGCTCGTGAACAGAACCGGCTTGTGCGCGAGCCCCGCGGCGAGCATCGCGAGAAACGGCACGGCTTCGGGATCGAGCCTGCCCCGCGCGAACGCGCTCGTGACGCTCGAGCCCTGCATCGACGCGAACGCGAACGGTGCGCATAGCGACCCGAGGCGAATGTCGCGTTCCTGCGTCAGATCCGCGCTGTGCGTGCCTGCCGTCACCGGAATCGAGGACGTCTCGAGCAGCGCGTCCGTCAGGCGGCGGCTCCACCGCGCGACGACCGGCTCCGCCGCGGAGGCGGCGCCGTGATCGCCGGTCGCGATCTTCGCGTGCGACGGCTGCCGCACGTTGCTGAACGCGTGGCCGATGTCCCACGCTTTGACGCCCGGATTTCCGCGCAGCCGCGCACCGGCCGCGCGCGCAAACACTAGTTGCGCGTCGAGCAGCTTGCCGGCGTAGATGTCGCCGCAGCCGAACGGCGACTCCGCGCTGCCTGCGATCGTGCGGAACCGGCCGCGCGAGCGCTTACGATCGAGCGCCCACGCGGGAAGCCAGTTCGTCCCCTCCATGTGGCCGCAAAACAGGGTCGGGATCGTTTGCAGCCCGGCCTCGGCCGCGAGCTCCGCCACCGTCTCCAGCCGGTCGAGCATCACCGGGTCCACCGCATCCGGCGTGGGCTGAAAGTCGTCCCACCGCAGGAAAAAGCGCACGGTGTCGAGCCCGAGGCCGGCGATTCGAGCGAAGTCTTCGCGCACCTCGCCCGCGTCGAATTGCCGCCACATGGCCATCGCGCTCCGTCGCGGCCAGTAGTTCACGCCCACTGAAAAGCGCACGAGAAGCGTATTCCCGTTTCGGCGCGGCATGAGGGTTTCACGCGGCGCCCGCTGAAACCGGGCGCACGCTGCGGGTGATGCGCGAGGCGCCATTGTTGTGAGGTGACGAATGAAACCGGCCGCAAGCGGCGTCTGCGCCGCCGCCGTTCTCGGCGCGATCCTCGGCGCGACGGTTCCCGCCGCCGCCGAGCCTAACATCGCGGCCGCGAACGCCGCGATGACGGCGGTCGTCGCGAAGGCGCACGCACCGGGTGCCGGATTCGCCGTCGCGTACCGCGGCCGCCTCGTCGACGTGAAAGGGTTCGGTTTCGCGAACGTCGCGGCGCGCACGCCGGTGGGATCGGACACGATGTTCGCGCTCGCGAGCTGTTCGAAGCCGCTCACCGCGATGGCCGTCATGAAGCTGGTGGACGAGGGAAAGCTGACGCTCGACACGCCGGCGTTCGCGTACCTCGGCTTTCGCGCGCACGCCGATCCGCGCACCGGCCGCATCACGATCAAGAACTTGCTGAACCACTCGTCCGGACTGCCGCACGACGTCGCGGCCGCGACGGACGATCCGATGGACACCGCACGCGCGGCGGCAGGCGCGACGCTGAAGTTCGAGCCCGGCTCGGACCAGGCGTACTCGAACGCCGGTTTCAACGTGCTCGGCGCGGTGATCGAGAAAGCGTCGGGAGAACGCTATCTCGAGTTCGTGCGCGAGAACGTGTTCCGGCCGGCGGGCGTCACGCGTTCGGCCCCCCTTCAGCCGGGCCCCGCGATTCCGGGCCAAGCGCAGCGGTACGACAAGAAGGGCCGCGTCGTCACGAACCGGATCGGCGAAGGCGGCACGCCGGCGGGCGGCTGGGTTCTTTCACCGGCCGACATGGTGCGGGTGCTGATCGCGTACGATGCCGGCAAGATCGTCTCGCTCGTATCGCGCGCGGCGATGCTGGAGCCGCCCGCCGCGCCACTGAAGCCGCGCGCGAACGGCGCGGCATTCGGCTTGGGCTGGGACGTCGTGTACCGCAGCAACGGCGATCCGAACGCGGTGTTCTTCGGCAAGAACGGCGGCATCAACGGCTCGAGCACGTGGATCGAGCACCGCGCGGACGGCATCGAGCTGGCGGCGTTCTACAACGGCGGCAACGGCAGCGGCGCGCACCGCCCGGGACTCAGCGCCGTGGAAAAGGCGCTGGACGGCCGCTGATCGCCTAGGAGCCGCGGAGCGCGGTTAGCGCCGGCGGCGCAACGTCTCCAGCGTGCGGCGCACGTTCGTGCGCGCGACCGTGCGCGCGTTGCGCGCGGAAACTTCGGACTTGCAGTGCGGGCACACGAACTGCGGCTGCGTCGCCTTGCCGCACGTCTCGTGGACCACGACGCGCGGAGCCGGGTCGTCGCCGCGCATGTGGCGGTCGCCCCACTGCAAGAGCGCGAGCAGCACGGGATAGAGATCGTGTCCTTTGTCCGTCGCCACGTATTCGTAGCGCGGCGGGTGCTCCTGATAGGCTCGGCGCTCCAGAATACCCGCGTCCGCGAGGCGCTTCAGGCGCAGCGTCAGCACGTTGGTCGCGATGCCGAGGCTGGTTTGTAGCTCGTCGAAGCGGTGCATGCCGCGAAACACGTCGCGCAGCACGAGCAGCGTCCACCAGTCGCCCACGACGTCCAGCGTGCGCGCGATCGAACACGGTCTCGACCCGAAGGTCTTTCTGGAGCTCACCGCCCCCAGCATACCCGCGTGGGTTGCTAAAAGCAAGTAACTGTGCCTATGATGGGGCGTGGAAGCGAGCACGATCGTCCCGGAGCCGGCGGCGGTACCAGCGCCGGCCGCGCGGCTCGACCCGCGCACGAGCGCGCTGCTGTACGCGCCGATCGTCCCGCTGCTGCTCACCATGGCGTGGCCGAACGTCGTCGTGATGCTCGCGCAGGCGAGCACGGGGCTCATCGAGACGTTCTGGGTGTCGCGCCTCGGCACCGACGCGCTCGCGGGCATGGCGCTGGTGTTTCCCGGCGTGATGCTGATGCAGATGATCTCCGCCGGCTCGCTCGGCGGCGCGATCTCCTCGGCGATCGCGCGCGCGCTCGGCTCGCGGCGCACCGCCGACGCGGATGCGCTCGTGCTGCACGCGCTGCTCATCAACGCCGCGTTCGGCGTCGTCGCGTCGGCGCTCGTGCTCGTGTTCGGCCCGCAGTTGTACCGCGCGCTCGGCGGGCGCGGCGCGTCGCTCGACGCGGCGCTGCAGTACTCGAACGTCGTGTTCGCCGGCAACGTGCTCTTGTGGCTGATGAACGCGCTCGCGAGCGCGGTGCGCGGAACCGGCAACATGCTGTTTCCCGCGCTCGTGGTGTGCGGCAGCGCCGCCGTCTTGGTACCGCTCTCGCCGCTGCTGATCTTCGGTTTTGGGCCGGTGCCGGCGTTCGGCATCGCGGGCGGCGGGTTCGCGATGCTCATCTCGTTCGCCGCGGGCGCGGCGGCGATGGCGTACTACGTGTTTTCGGGCCGCAGCATCGTGCGCGTGCGCGCCACCGCGCTGCGGCGGCGGCTGTTCGGCGACATCCTCGGCGCGGGTGCGGTGGCGATCGTGTCGTCGGTGCAGACCAACGCGACGATCGGCATCACCACCGCGCTCGTCGCGACGGTCGCCGGACCCGCCGGCGTCGCGGGCTACGGAACCGGCGCGCGGCTGGAGTATCTGCTGATTCCGCTCGTGTTCGGCTTGGGCGCGCCGCTCGTTGCGCTGGTCGGCACGAACATCGGCGCCGGACAGCGGCGGCGCGCGCTGCGCATCGCGCTGATCGGCGGCGGCATCGCGTTCGCGATGACGGAAGCGATCGGCGTCACGGCCGCGCTGTTGCCGCGGGCGTGGCTCGGGCTGTTCGGCAGCGATCCCGGCATGCTCGCGGCGGGAAGCGCGTATCTGCGCGCGGTCGGACCGTTCTACGGCTTCTTCGGACTCGGGCTCGCGCTCTATTTCGCCTCGCAGGGCGCGGGCAAGCTCGGGTGGCCGCTGCTCGCCGGTTTCCTGCGCATGCTCATCGCGATCGGCGGCGGCTGGCTCGCGCTGCGCGCGACGGGCTCGCCGCAGGGTTTGTTCGTGGCGCTCGGTCTGGGGATGCTGACCTACGGCGTGCTCGTGACGCTCGCGGTGAGCAGAGGCTCGTGGTTCGCGCGAACCGCGCCCGCGCCGCAGCCGGTGTGCTAAGATGACGGCATGCAATTCGTCGTCACGGCCGTGCCGCTGCTCGTTCTCGCGGCGATCGTCGCGCTGATCGTGGCATCGGCGCTGCGCGGGCGCGTCGCATGGACGCCGCGCGCGCGCACGCCGCGCCCGCCGCGCGCACGCACGCCTCGCCCGGCGAAGTCGACGCTGCGCGACGTGTCACGCGATCAAATGGACCGGGATCTGAACGACCTCATCCGCCGCTCTTGACTGCGGCGCCCCCGGTCACAGCGTGCGCGCTTCCAGCCGGCTGCCCAGCCGCCCCAATCCGAAGTTCGCGGTGAAATAGATCAGCGCGATCAGCGCGAACACCGGGATCGGCTGGAACGGCGGCTGCGCGAACACGATCTGGCCGCGCCGCGTGAGCTCGAGAATGCCGATCACCGCGGTGAGCGACGTGTCCTTGAGCAGCGTCACGAACTGCGCCACGAGCGCGGGCATCATCTGGCGCACGGCGATCGGGAGCGTGACGATGCGCATGATCTGCGCGCTCGACAGCCCTTGCGACTGCGCCGCTTCGATGAGGCCCTTCGGTACGGCGAGCACGCCGGCGCGAACGATCTCTGCGACGAGCGCGGCGGTGAACGCGGAGAGCGCGATCGCACCGGCCGTGAAGGGATCGAGCTTCACGCCGATGATGCGCGGCAGCGCGAAGTACGCGAAGAAGATCACGAGCAGCACGGGAAGCGCGCGCATCCCTTCGACGTAGATCGTGACGATGATACTGAGCGGGCGGAACGGAGAGAGGCGGCCGAGCGCGAGCAGCACGCCCGCGACGAAGGAGATGGCGATGCAGAGCGCCGCGAGCGCGAGCGTCACGCCGAGCCCGCCGGCGAGAAACGTCAGCGTGCCGCGGTTGAAGAGCCAGCCGAGATCCATCAGCGCGCGTACCGCTTCTCGAGCCGGTTCACCACGAACGCGGTCGGCAGCGTCAGAATGAGATAGCAGATCGCCGCGCCCACGAACATCGCCACGTACTGGAACGAACGCGCGCCGAGCAGGTTGGCGGTGCCGAGCACGTCGAGCACCGACACGGTGCTCACCAGCGACGAGTTCTTGATGAGGTTCAGCGCCGTGTTGCCCAGCGGCGGGATCGTCTTCGCGATCGCCTGCGGCAGGACGACGAGCCGCATCGCGGTCGCGTACGCCATCCCGCTCGACAGCGCGGCTTCGAGCTGGCCCTTGGACACCGCGGCGATCCCGCTGCGAATCGCCTCGGCGACGAACGCCGAGGTATAGACGCCCAGCGCGAGCACGCCGCACACGAACGCGTCGAGCCGGATGCCGATACTCGGCAGCGCGAAGAACAAGAAGAACAGCTGCACGAGCAGCGGGATGTTGCGCAGGAACTCGACGTACGCGGTTCCCGCGCGGCGCAGCCCCGCGGACGGCGCGACGCGCAGCGTCGCGACGATCACGCCGAGCGCGAGCGCGAGCAGCAATGCCAGCGCCGACACTTCCAGCGTGACGAGCAGGCCTTGCGCGAGAAGCCCCGCGTTCTCGGGCAGGACCGACCAGTCCATCAGCCCGGCTTCTGGTTCGCGAACTGCTCCGCCGCGGTCGCGGCCGGCATGCCGTACCACTTGTCGAAGTCGCCCGGCACGCCTTTGCGCAGCCACTGCTGGTGGAGCTTGGCGTACTCGCCGTTCTTCTTGAGATCCGCGAGCGTGTCGTTGACGGCCTTGGCCAGCGACGCGTTGCCTTTGCGGATGCCGATGCCGTACGGCTCGAAGGTGAACAGGCCGCCGACGAGATCGAGGTTGTTCGGATCCTGCGCCTCGTAGCCGCCGAGGATCACGTTGTCGGTGGTCACGGCGTCCACGCGGCCGCCGCGCAGCGCGGTGAGGCATTCGGGATACGTCTCGAACGTCACGACGTTCGCTTTGGGGACGAGCCGGCGGATCGTCTGCTCGGGCGTCGATCCTTGCACGGAGCAGACGCCTTTGCCGTCGAGATCCTTGTAGCTCTTGACCGGCGAGCCTTTCTTCACCAGGAGCGACTGCCCGGCGCGGTAGTACACGTTCGAGAAGTCGATCGTCTTCATGCGCGCCGGCGTGATCGTCGCGGTTGCGACGAAGGCGTCGATGTCGCCGTTCTGCACGAGCGGAATGCGGTTGTCGGACTTCACTTGCACCAGCTCCACCTTGTCCGGCGAGCCCAGCACTTTCTTCGCGATCGCGCGCGCGATGTCGACGTCGAAGCCCGTTACCTGGTTCGTCTGCGGGTTGAGCGAGCCGAACGGCGGCGCGTCGTACTTCACGCCGATCTTAATGGTGCCGCGCTTCTTGATCGCGTCGACGGAGTTGTCGTCCGCGGCGCGGGACGGCACGGCCGCGCCGATCACGAGCGTCGCCGCCAGCGCGAGCGTCGCCGTGAGAAGAGTGCGTCGAACGAATATCATCGTGAGCTCCTAGTGGGCCAGGATCTTGGAGAGGAACAGCTGCGCGCGCGGGTTGGCCGGCGCGGAGAAGAACTGGTCGGGCCTCGCCTGCTCGACGATGCGGCCGGCGTCCATGAACACGACGCGGTCGCCCACCTCGCGCGCGAACCCCATCTCGTGCGTGACGACCACCATCGTGATGCCGGTGTGCGCCAGCGCTTTCATCACGTCGAGGACTTCTTTGATCATCTCGGGGTCGAGGGCGCTCGTCGGTTCGTCGAACAGCAGCACGCTGGGCTGCATCGCGAGCGCGCGTGCGATCGCGACGCGCTGCTGCTGCCCGCCGGAGAGCTCAGCAGGATACGCGCCGGCTTTTTCCGGCAGCCCGACGCGCTCGAGCAGCGCGCGCGCTTCACGTTCCGCCTGCTCGCGCGGAACGCGTTTCACGGTGATCGGCGCGAGCGTGACGTTCTCCAGCGCCGTCTTGTGCGGATAGAGGTGGAACGCCTGAAACACCATTCCGACCTGGCGCCGGATCGCCGCGAGCTCACCGCCCTTCGCGGTCAGACGCTTGCCGCCGACGGTGACCGTGCCCTGCTGCACGGCTTCGAGGCCGTTGATGCAGCGGATCAGCGTGCTCTTGCCGGAACCTGAGGGCCCGATCACGACGACCACCTCGCCGGTCGCGATCGACAGGTCGATGTCCGCCAGCACGTGGTTCGTTCCGAACCACTTGTTGACGGCGCAGAACTCGATGGCGGCGGAAGTCGGCATCAGTTCAGAAGTAACTCGCCGAGCGGAGGCCCGTCACCTCCGGCAGCACCGTACCTCGCGCACACGGCGGCGCAGCATTTCAGAGATCTTTCAGACGCCGCTGGTAGAACCGACGCGTGCCGGCGTGTCACCCCAGGCCGGTCCGGAGCTATGGTGCGCAGCGGCAGCGCGTTTGCCGCCTGCGCACCATGCTTCCGCTACACGTTCGGCGACGGGTTGAAGCCGGCGCGGCGTTGGAGCACTTCTTCGACCAGCACGAGGAACGCTTCGAGCAGTTGCGGCGCGGTGCTCACGCGCGGCACGGCGACGAGCCCGGTGTCGGGCACGTTCTGGAGCAGATGCGGGTGTCCGTCGGCGTCGCTGATGATGCCGCATATTTTCGCCGCATAGGTTTCCAGCTCGGGAACGTTCGTGAGCGCGCTGACGGAGCTCGTCGGGTCGCTGCGGACCTCGAACCACAGATTCTCCGTCTCGAGCGCGACCGCCGCGAACGACGGCGGCCGGTCTTTCGCGGCGTCCTCCAGCATGACGCCGCCCGGCGCGTCGAGGCGCGGCGGCGGGCGCCGGATGAAGCGCACGCCGAGCCCGAGCGGGTTGCCGCCTTCCACGAGCGGTTTGACGAGGTTGCCGAGCTCCGCGGCGAAGTCGAACATCGTTGCGTGCGTCTGCTGGGCGGCGGCGTTCGCGGCCGCGGACGCCTCGGCGGCGCGCTGGTACTCCGAAACGAAATCCATCGGGAGCCTTGTCTCCGCAAACTGCTGAATTCTATCGCGGCGCGGCACGGCCGCGAGCAGCCGCAGGGTCGCGCCGCCGTTCGGGGTACTTTCCGCAGATGCTTCTCGACACGAACGTCGCGGCGGTGATCACGGGTGGTGCGTCGGGTCTCGGGTACGCGACGGCGCGCGCGCTGCTCGCGCGCGGCGTGAAGGTCGCGCTGTTCGACGTGAACGCCGTGCAGGGCGAAGCCGTCGCGCAGGAGCTGGGCTGCGCGTTCTGCGCGGCCGACGTGACGTCCGACGCGCAGACCGACGCCGCGTTCGCGCGAGCGCGCGCGGCGAACGGCCAGGAACGCATCTTGGTGAACTGCGCGGGAACGGGAAACGCGTTCAAGACCGCGGGGCGCGACAAGGCGACCCGCGCGATCGTGCAGTTTCCGATCGAGGCGTTCGAGCGGATCGTCCAGATCAACTTGATCGGAACGTTCCGTTGCATCGCGAAGTCGGCCGCGGGGATGCTCGCGCTCGAGCCGCTCGCGCCGGACGGCGAACGCGGTGCGATCGTCAACACCGCATCGGTCGCTGCGGTGGACGGGCAGATGGGCCAAGCGGCGTACGCGGCGTCAAAAGCGGGCATCGTCGGGATGACGTTGCCGATCGCGCGCGACTTGATGAGCGAAGGGATCCGCGTCAACACGATTCTGCCGGGAATCTTCGACACGCCGCTGCTCGGCGCGCTGCCGGACAACGTGAAGAACGCGCTCGCCGCGTCGGTTCCGTTCCCCAAGCGCCTCGGCAGTCCGGACGACTACGCGTCGCTCGCGATCGAGATGCTGACCAACGGCTACTTCAACGGCGAGCACGTGCGCCTCGACGGCGCGATCCGCATGGCGCCGCGCTAACCGATGAGCGGACCGCTCGACGGCGTTCGCGTGCTCGAGTTCGCGGGGATGGGGCCGGCGCCGTTCTGCGCGATGCTGCTCGCCGATCTCGGTGCGGACGTCGTGCGCGTCGACCGCGGTGACGAAGCGGTGCGTGCGAATCTCGTGCGCGAGCGCGGGCGGACGTCGCTCACGCTCGATCTGCGCTCGGCCGATGGGATCGAGCTCGCGCTGGCCGCGATCGAGCGCGCCGACGTTCTGATCGAAGGCTTTCGTCCCGGCGTCATGGAGCGGCTCGGGGTCGGGCCGGACGTGGCGCTGGCGCGCAATTCGCGGCTGATCTACGGCCGCATGACGGGCTGGGGACAAGACGGACCGCTCGCGCGCACCGCCGGCCACGACCTCACGTACATCGCGGTGACCGGCGCGCTGTCCGCGCTCGCGGACGAGGGCGCGCGACCGGCACCGCCGCTGAATCTCGTGGGCGATTTCGGCGGCGGCGCGCTGTACCTCGCGTTCGGGATCGCGGCGGCGCTCTACGAGCGCGAGCGATCCGGCCGGGGACAAGTGATCGACGCGGCGATCGTCGACGGCACGGCGTCGCTGATGGCGAACTTC